>NZ_CP013739.1:0-167754 GCF_000261345.2 Streptomyces globisporus C-1027
CCCGCGGAGCGGGTACCACATCGCTGCGCGATGTGCAAGCGAACCACCGCGCTGCGCGCGGTGGTTGCGCTTCCGCTCCGCGGAAGCGCTGGTGACCCGCTGCGCGGGTCACGCACCTCCTGTGCTGCGCTTCGGAGGTGACGGTCCATCCGCTGCGCTCCCGGACCGGCGCAGGCTTCGCCTGCGCTTAGCAGGCCTTCGCTTCGCTTCGCCTGCTTGGGGCGAGTCCGCTGCGCTCCCTCGCCCAACGGTCCTTCCGGCTGCGCCTCCAGAACCGTTGGGCCCGCTGCCGCGGGCCGGGCTAGCTACGAGGGGTGGGGGGTCCCTCGTTCGTGTCGGGTTCTAGTGCAGTGGCTGCCTCAGATAGATGCAGCATGTACCGTTGGCGGAAATATGGGATACCTGGCAGTCGCTCGGGAATATCCCAAGTTCCGAGAGGATGGCCAGATGGCCGGTCACCGCGAATCTACCGGACCAGATCCCGCGCTGAGCAGCGATTCGATGCGCCGGGTGACGCAGTACCAGACGGCGGGTGTGAACGCCCGGTTGAGACTGTTCGCGCTCCTGGAGGCGCAGGGCGTGCCCGCGAGCGAGGCGGACGACCTGGAGGCCGGGGCGGTCGCGGGGGCGCAGGGCGAGGTGGTGGAGCTGGGCGGCATGGCGCCGGCTCCTCGGGGTGTGCTGTTCGCGGACGGCTGGGACGAAGGCGTGATGGCGGTGAGCGAGGCCCTGGAGGTATCGCGGGCCGGGGATGGCCACGGTGCGGCGGCCGGTGGGGTTCGTCCGGGAGTCCGTGCTGCCGCGCGCCTATCCGTGCATCATGGCGCGGCTCCGGGTGGGAGGTGCTGGGCGTGGTCGGCGGTCTGTGTGCGGCGCGGAGGGTGAACAGCGACGAGGACTGGATCCTCTGCATGCTCGGTGTCGGGCGCTACGACCCGGACGGCCGACCGCCCTTCAAGGACGGAAAGCCCGGCTGGCACAGGGCGGGTGCGTGGATCTGGAACGGCTCGGGTGCGGCCTGCATTCCGCACGCGGCCATCGAAGGACCACAGGAATAGGAATCGGGGAGGGCTTGGAAATGCTTTTGGTTCCGCTCAAGGAACACCAGGTCGACCAGAAATTGCGCTTTCGTGACTGGGTTGGATTTCCTGCAAGATCTTTTGTGCCTCCGGAGGGGGCGCGTGCCATGGGGGTGTCCGCGACCGGGTCCGGTAAGACGATCACCACCGCTGCGTGCGCTCTGGAGTACTTCCCGGGCGGGCGGATTCTGGTGATGGTGCCCACGCTGGACCTGATCGTGCAGAGTGCCCAGTCCTGGCGGCGGGTCGGGCACAGTGCGCCGATGGTCGCGGTCTGCTCGGTGGACAGGGACGAGGTCCTGGAGCAGCTCGGGGTGCGCACCACGACCAATCCGATCCAGCTCGCCCTGTGGGCCGGGACCGGGCCGGTGGTCGTGTTCGCTACGTACGCCTCTCTCGTGGACCGTGAGGACCCGGTCGATGTCTCTGGTCGTGGGACTGTTCCTGGGCCGTTGGAGTCGGCTCTGGCGGGCGGGGATCGGTTGTACGGGCAGCGGATGGCTCCGTTTGACCTGGCCATTCTGGATGAGGGGCACATGACGGCCGGGGATTTGGGGCGGCCGTGGGCGGCGATCCATGACAACAGCCGGATCCCTGTCGGCTTCCGGCTCTACCTGACCGCTACGCCGCGGATCCTCGCCGCGCCCCGGCCGCAGCGCGGGCGGGACGGGCGGGAGGTGGTGATCGCGTCGATGGAGGACGACTCCCGCACCTACGGCACCCGGATTTTCGATCTCGGTCTGGCGGAGGCGGTGGAACGCTCGATCCTCGCGGGGTTCGAAATCGACGTGCTGGAAATCCGCGACCCCGACCCGATTCTAGGGCTGTCGGAGGAGGCGCTGCGCGGCCGGCGTATGGCTTTGTTGCAGGCGGCGCTGCTGGAGCATGCGACGCAGCGGAATCTGCACACCACCATGGTGTTCCACCAGCGGGTCGAGGAAGCCGCAGCGTTCGCCGAGCAGATGCCGGCGACCGCCGCCGAGCTGTACGCCTCTGAGGCCTCCGCGGCGGCGCTGGCCGAGGCCGCGGAGCTACCCGCGTCGTCGATCGACGCAGAGCTGTACGAGCTCGAGGAAGGCCGTCACGTGCCGCCGGAGCGGGTGTGGGCGGACTGGCTGTGCGGGGACCATCCCATCGCGCACCGGCGTGAAGTAATCCACCAGTTCGCCAACGGCATCGACGCCGACAGCCGGCGGGTGCACCGGGCGTTCCTCTCCTCGGTACGCGCCCTCGGAGTCGGGGTCGACATCACCGGACTGCGCGGGGTCGAGGCCGTGTGCATCGTCGGCTCACGCAGCTCCCAGGTCGACATCGTCCAGAACATCGGACGCGCCCTGCGCCCGAATCCCGACCGCAGTGTGAAGACTGCGCGGATCATCATCCCCGTCTTCCTCCAGCCCGGGGAGGACCCGAAAGACATGGTCGCCTCGGCCAGCTACCAGCCCCTGGTCGACATCCTCCAGGCCCTGCGCTCGCACTCCGAACGCATGGTCGACCAGCTCGCCTCCAACGCCCTCACTCGCGGCAGCGCTGTACGGCGGCGCATCCACGTCCACCCCTCCCCCGCCACCGCGGCCGGTCCGGAGGACGGGGACATGCCCGCGGAGGCCGGCGAGGCGCAGCAGGAGGTCGACCGGGTCACCTCCATCGTGGTCAACTTCGCCTCCCCCCGCGACGCCGCCGACATCGCCGCCCTCACCCGCTGCCGCGTCATCCGCCCCCAGTCCTTCGTCTGGCTGGAGGGCTACCAGGCCTTGGTCCGGTGGCGTGCCGAGAACGGGATCACCGGCCTGTATGCCGTGCCTTATGACGTCGAGACCAAGGCCGGCACGACGAAGGCGTTTCCGCTGGGGCGATGGGTGCACCAGCAGCGGAAATCATTGCGGGCCGGAGAGCTCGATCCTCACCGCAAAGACCTCCTCGACGACGCCGGGATGGTGTGGGAACCCGGCGACGAAGCATGGGAGAAAAAGCTCGCCGCACTCCGCTCCTACCACCAGGCACACGGGCACCTCGCACCCCGACAAGACGCCCTCTGGGGCGAAGGCGCGGCAGACGGGGAGCAGCTAGCTGTCGGACAGCTCCTCGCCAACCTCCGCCGCAAGGGCGGGCTCGGGAAGGATGCGGAGCGGGCCACTGCGCGCGCGGAGCAGCTGGCGGAGATCGACCCGGACTGGAACTGCCCCTGGCCACTCGACTGGCAACGCCACCACCGCGTACTCGCGGACCTGGTCGACGCCGACGGACACCTGCCCCACATCGTCCCCGGCGTCACCTTCGACGGCGACGACATCGGACGATGGCTCAAGCGGCAGAAGAACCCAGGCACGTGGGCGCAGCTGTCGACCGATCAGCAGGAACGGCTGTCGAAGCTGGGCGTGGAACCTGCCCAGGCCCCGCCTCCCGCCCCGGTCGGCGCGCGTGCGACGAAGAAGGGCCCGAGCAAGGCACAGCAAGCCTTCCAACGCGGCCTCACAGCCCTCACACAGTGGATCGAACGGGAAGGCCAACGGCCTGTGCCGAGGGGTCACGCCGAGGAGATCTCGATCGACGGCGAGACTGAGCAAGTGGTCGTCAAGCTCGGCGTATGGATCTCCAACACGAAAACCCGCCGCGACAAACTCACCCAGGAACAGCTCAACGCCCTCCGGGAGCTCGGCATCGAATGGGCATAACCGCCGCGGGTGACGTTCAGCGAGCCGTGTTCTCGGTGCGGATCATCCGGCGCAGGCTGGTCCGGGCAGCAATCAGGTCTTCTTCGAGGGCGGTGATGCGTGCGCGGGACGCGGTGTTCTCTGAGGAAGCCGGATCAGGCGTGGCGCAGTGAGGCGTGGATGCGGGCGATGGCCCGCAGCACCTTGTCGCGGTTCTTGGCCTGCTGCATCCATGCGGGCAGGCGGGCCACCACGGTCATCTTCCGGCCGTGGTCGTGCCAGGGGATCCCTTCACGCAGCGGCGCCTGAACGAACCGCCTGAGCAGGTCCAGGTGTTCCAGGTTGTAGGCCCATACCCACCCGTGCCGGGTCTCGGTCTGCAGCCACAGACGGACGCCGAAGTATGGGTCCGTGGCCGGCTCGTCCCGATCCCGGTGCAAGGCCACACCCCCACGGCTCCATTCCTTCGCCGTCCCGCAATTCCGACAGACGAGACGCCTTGGTGCGAAGAGGTCCGGATCGCGCACCCCGGCCGACTCCGGACCTGCCACGACGTGCGCGACCTTCTCGCAGCCGGGACAGCACACGACGACCGATGCGAGAAAGTCGTACTTCGTGCTGCGCGGGTCCCGGAACCGATGGTGTGCGGAGATCGAACTCATCAGACCAGTATGCGAGCCAAGCACCGAAGGCTCCTACGGGATAAATCTCCAGCTCAGCCACAACGGAGCCGCGCTCTTCGGATCCTATTGCGCCCCTTGGGTGGCGTACGGCCACGTGCGGGCCTCGGGCGGCTGCCCGGGGCCCGCCGGAGCAGCGGGGGTGTGAGTGGCCGCTCCCACGGCAGCCGATCAACCGCTTGCCAGGCGGAGGGCAACAGCCACTTGGCCACCTCATGACAGCGAACATGCCGACAGCTGGCCCCATGACCAGGCACCCAGCGCCCTGTCCCGCTGACACCCACCCGATGCCACGAACTCGCCCACTCACAACGGCCACTCACCACCACCAGTCCGTCGTGGTGAGTAGCCGGCACAGGCAGCGTGGTGAGCGGACGTGGTGAGTGGGGCGACTTGCCCCCACCGGTTCACTCTGAGGGGAAAACACGCACGTCAGGGTGCTTGGTCAAGGGGCGCGGCGCGCGCCGACCGCTGAACTCATGGCGCTCGCGGACTCCGACGTGCGCCGCGCAACCGCTGCGGCCACGGCCGCCGCCCGGGACACCTCTCTCAGCCGCCGCTCGGCAGCGCGAGCCGACCGAGCAGCCCTGGCCTCACCACCTGGTTTCCGTACTGGTGACGCCCTTGCCTCCGCCGTCCTCACAGCAGCCGCACCGGACCGCATGGCTGCCTACGACCGCCGCGCCCACGACGGACTGCACGCCCTTGGCATCAACCTCAGCCACGCACCCGGACGCTACAGCCGCTACATAGAAGCGATCGACCAGCTCCTGACCGCCGCTCCAGACCCCATCCGCAACTGGACCGCCCGCGACAACGACACCGCCCTGTACTGGATTACCGCATAACAGCACTCAACGAATCTGAGCAACACACCCGGAACATGACTACACCTGACCAGCACCCGCTCCACCCGATGAAACAGCAGCTCAGCTCAGAGAACTGAAACCGGGTCCCCCGCCCCCTGGCGGTGAGAGCTCGACCCGGAGCACCATCGCCACCCACACCAAACTGATCGGCCCAGGCCAGCCCACCACTCACTGATCAGAAAGACCGCCCCTGGGTACCAGCGGCTCGCCGGGTTGGGACTGGAATGGGTCGGCGCGTAGGAGGTCAGCCACAACTGCCTGCGGATACGCCGCTCAGCGCAGCGACCGTCCAGCTGACGGGGCCTCGATGGCGACGATCGTGTCGCGCCGGATCGAGATCCCACACCTCAGCAAGTACGCACGCGATCAGCGGACTTGGTCCTTCGGACAGTGAGGGTCGTTGTGCTGATTCTGTACGTACCGCTCTCCCGGTGCGTGTGGTTGAGTGGCTTCGGAATACCGCTGGGTGCCTGCAGGCGACACCGACCGGAGGAATTGTGATCCCCTCGCGAAGATCTCCCAAGGCTCTCGCCGCACTCGTCCTCGCCGCGGGTGCCGTTTTCGGCGCCGTACCCGGGGCATCAGCCGACGATCATCCCGGTCCGGGCGTCCAGGTCGCGGCGGAGGTGCCTTCGGTGTCATACCTGTGGGCCGGTTCGCACAGCTTCGATTTCAGCCTCGGCGGTGGGGCGACTACGCAGGCCGGCTTCTACCAGAACATTGAACCTCCACTTTCCAGTGCGCAGCCGAGCGATCTGTCAAGCGGTGCGGACGTGCGAAGCAGCGTGACGAACCAGGGCGATGTCACCATCGTTTCCCAGGTCCACCGGTCCAGTGGAGACGCGACCCGGTTCGCGCTGCCCAAGGGGCAGACCTTCCGCGCTGCCAGCGGGTGGAGTGTCCTGGCGGGCGGGAACAGCGGCGGGGGCCAGCTGCGCGTGTGGCGTGCCTCTGCCCTGCTGCCGGTCGAGAACGCCATCGGGGGGCGGGTGGTGGCGGGAATACCTTCGGGGGCCACCGTGTACCTGGTCCGGCCGGGCGGCTCCGTGCGGTATGCGGCCGTTGCCTACAAGTATCAGGGCGTGGCGACGGCAGGGCTCGTCGACCTTGCCACTTACTCCTTCTCCCCGTATGCCACCGGGCTGTCGGCCAGCGCCCAGATCTTCTACAACGACCGGTGGTTCGCCACCGACGAGGGACCGAATCACACACTGACTGTGGTGCGCGTCGGCTCCGCCCCGGGTGCCGAGCCTCCCGCACTCGGTGACGCCGGCCCCTACCGGCTGCGCGCCGTTGTTGGGGACCACCTCGTGCTGGGCGACCCGGAGCCGGCTTCCGGTGCGCCTGCGCGGGTGGAAGCGGTGTCTGCCTTCGACGGGTCCAGGCGGACCATGTTCGATGCCGCACAGAGCGGGGTGGCCTTTGCCCAGGATGGCGCTGCCCTCGCCACCGCCCCTGACGGGACTGGGCTGTGGCGCGTGTACCACCTTCTCCCGGGCGGCGACACCGGGGTCCAGGCGTGGCCCTCCTGGATCATCGCCAGCACGGAAGCAGCAGGGCAAAAACCGTGGGGCCTAGGGGGTGTCCGCAATGTCCGCGGGGAGCCAGAGTCGTAGGCAGGCGATGGTGACGAGAGCTTGGTAGTGGCGGGCGCGTTTGTCGTAGCGGGTGGCGAGGGCTTTGTTCTGCTTGAGCTTGTTGAAGCAGCGTTCGACGACGTTGCGGCGTCGGTAGGCGGTGCGGTCGAGGCGGCAGGGGGTCTCGCCGCGTCGTCGGCGGCCGCTGATCTGGTCGGTGCGTTCGGGGATGGTGCAGGCGATGCCGCGTCTGCGCAGGTAGGCCCGGATCTTTCGGGAGGAGTAGCCCTTGTCGCCGGCTACCCGGTCGGGCCGGGTGCGGGGCCGGCCGGGCCCGTCCCGCTTGATGGCGATGCGGGCCATGACCGGCTCGAACTGCGTGCAGTCGTTGACGTTTCCGCCTGTGATCGTGAAGGCGAGCGGTCGGCCCTGCCCGTCGCAGGCGAGGTGGATCTTCGTGCTCAGCCCGCCGCGGGACCGGCCCAGTGCCTCGCCGGTGCAGGGCCCCCTTTTCGGGCCCCGGCCGCGTGCTGGTGGGCCCGCACGATCGTCGAGTCGACGCAGACGATCGACCAGTCGACCTTCCCGACCGCATCCGAGTGCTGCTGGACATGAGCCAGGAGCCGGTCCCACGTCCCGTCCGCCGACCAGCGACGGAACCGTTCGTAGACTGTCTTCCACGGCCCGTACCGATCCGGCAGATCCCGCCAGGCCGCCCCCGTGGACAGCTTCCACAGGATCCCGTTGAGGACCTGCCGCCGGTCCCGCACCGGACGACCCATCCGAGGCGGAGCCAGCAACGGCCCGACCACTTCCCACGCTTGATCAGTCACTTCATGACGACGCACCACGAACGGCCCAACGACCAAACGACATTGCGGACACGCCCTAGGTCCCCGGACCGCCCCTGGTCTGTAGTTACGCGGCGAAGCCGACGCCGGTGCAGTAGTCGTAGGCTCCGTACCAGGGTCCCGCGACGGCGGGGTCTCATCCGGGCCGCCCCTCTAGGAGCGGGCGGACACTATCTCCCCCGAAGCCTGTGAACGAGGGGTCTTGGCTCCGACCTTTCCCGCCGCGACGGTTCGGGGGTCGACGGCTTCCAGGGGGGAGCCCACCCGGTAGGGGCACTCGGGGTCATCGGGCTGGTTGGGGCGGTCGTGCGGCAACAGGTAGAACGTACGGCGCGCGAAGAGGCCGCTGTCGGGGCTGCGTGGCGCGGTGGGCGTCAGGTTGGTGTAGCCGATCATCCGTCCGTCGCGCTCGTACCGGGGTTTGCCTTTGCGGGTGCCGACCTTGTCCAGGGCTTGGCGGACGTAGTCGAGGTCTTCGGTGTCCTCCAGCCAGACGACCTCGGCTTCCTGGACGAGATCGCCTTCCTGCGGAATCGCGCTCATCAGGCCTCCTGGGTCTTGGCAGCCGGGCACCGGCCTGGGGTTGGGGCTTTCGTGCTGTTCGTCTTGCCGGCTGGCGGGGCGATGTGGGACGGCCGGCACTGTCCATCGTACGGTCGGGGCGTGCGCCCCTCCCGGGTGCGGAAGGTCCTCATGGCGTCCCGCTCGGGCCGTCGGAGTTTCCGTTGTGGAGCAGGGCGATGCCGGGGTAGAGCTTCTTGACGTTGTTTTTGATCATTTCTGCGGGTGAGGACAGGCCGAGTTCCTGGCGGATGCGGCTGGCGAAGGCGCGGCTGGTGGAGGGCCGGATGCCTTCCTCCGAGCACCACCGGCCGTAGGTCTCGTACAGCAGTTTCTGTTCGACGCGCAGTTCCGGGTTGGGGCGTCCGCCCTCGCCCTTGGTGCAGCACTCGGTGATGAAGCGGCCCACGTGGTCTTCGGTGGTCTCGTAGGCGGCGGTCGCCAGCCGCACGGAGGCCGGTCCGGTGAGCGGATCTCGGGTCGTCAGGTAGCGTCCGGCTCCCTCGATCAGCCAGTGGAGGATGCCCGGGCCCTCGTCGCGGACGAGTTCGGCGGCCAGGTTGTCGATCTTCCGTTCGTCGGGGACGCTCCGCTCGAAGGGGATGATCCTCATGCGGCGCCAGAAGGCGTAGCCGCCGGTGCCGACTTCGGGGCGGTGGTTGCCCAGCAGCCACAGCTTGTGCGTGGGGGTGAAGGTGAAGAAGTTCTGTCGCATCCGGCGGGCGGTGATGGTGTCGCCGCCGGTGAGCAGCTTGACGCGGGATTCGTTGAACCTGTCGTTGGGCTTGAGCTCGCTGCACACCACGATGCGCCGGCCGTGGAGTTCGGTCAGTTCGGTGGAGTGCTCGGTGAACTTGCCCTTCTCCATGAGGAAGCCGGGCGGTGCCGCGTTGGCGTAGTCGCCCAGGATCTGCATCATCACCTCCAGCAGTACGGACTTGCCGTTGGCTCCGGAGCCGTAAAGGAAGGGCAGGACCTGGGCCCCGACGTCGCCGGTGATGGAATAGCCGAGGAGGAGGTGCAGGAAGTGGGTGGTTTCCCTGCCTTTGGTGTCTTCGCCGAAGGTGTCGCGCAGGAAGCTGTCCCAGCGCGGAATGGGCATGTGATGTGGTGCGACGAAGGTGGCCCGCGAGTGCATGTCCGTGAGCGGGTCGGACTTGCGCAGCGTTCCGCTTCTCAGGTCGACGACACCGGCTGGGGTGCACAGGGCGTAGATGTCGCCGTCCAGAACGTCGGGGTCCAGGCGTAGCCCGGGGGCGGCCTGCGCCTGATAGAGCAGGGCCTTGAGTCCTGAGGTGGATTCGGAGTGCCGCCGGTGCGCGGCCAGCTCGCGGGGGGTGAATCTTCCCTGCGGGTCGTGTTCGGCGATCTGCTCGGCCATCTCCCCGGCGGCCCAGACGGCTGCCTCGTCGCCGCCGGTCAGTTTCCACCGGTACTCGTCCCAGGAGTGCCACCCCATGCCGATCACGTAGCGGAACTGGTCGCGGTAGAGGCGGGCGAACAGTTTGGCGTTTCCCCGGTCCGTCAACGAGTCGGGCAGCAGTCCATGCGGCTCGGGGGCGGGCTGTTGGCGAGCCTCGGTCTGCTGCGCGGGCAGGTTCGCGTGCGACTCGGGCGAATCCCAGGCAAAGGTCTGCTGCTGGATCTGCGCTGCGGCCCTTTGCGCGTCGAAGCGTGTGGACTCGGCGCTCATGAACGTCCTCGGGGGTGGAGTGGGCGCTGGGCACCCGCAGACAGAGCTGTCTCGATGATCGTGAGGTTACGGCTCTCCTGGGCGGGACGGGCGGTGCGCGCCGCCTCCAGGAGCAGGATGCGCGCTTCTTCCTCGGGGAGGTGGCCTCCTTGGACGAGTCCCCCGGCGGTGTAGGCGGCGCGGTTGAGTTTCTCGGTGAAACTCGCCCCTTGCGGAGTCGCCGCGCATGCGGACACCTCGTCCAGGAGCGGGGTCAGGAGCCGTTCGGCTCCTCTTGCAGAGCGGCGCCGACGGCGGCGGTCCGCGGTGGGACGGGGGATCGTGGTTCGCACGTGGTGGGTGCGTACGAGTTCCGCTGCCAGCCATGGGGGCAGCGGCGCCGGCATGCGGGTTGTTCCCAGCGGCCGGTAGCTGCCCGCGGTGGTCGTGGTCGCGGGAGCGACGATGTAGCCGTTGTCGGAGCGGACGTCGACCTGCCAGGCCAGTGCTGTTCTCGGGCTGGAGCCCGTCGAGGACCGATAGCGGGTCTCGGGGTGGGGGTTTCGGTACCAGATGTGCAGTCCCCCGGAGGGGGTCCGCACCCGCAGGGTGCCGGTATCCGCGGCAGGGCTCGGCTTGCCGCGGAGTGCGGCGAGCAGGGCCAGGGTGTCGAAGCCTGTGGCAAGGCCTGCGAGGTTGACCTGGGGGGCGATGGGGATCCCCGGCAGGAGGCGGGAGCGGTCGGGTACGTGTGCCGCGTGTGCGTCCACGTCGAGAACGACCAGGTCCGCGGGACCGCAGGAGACGCCGACCCCGAAGCGGGAGCCGGCGTGCCACCAGGCGTCGATGCGCTCAGGATCGGTGGTCGCGGCGTGAAAGCCGTGGCACCAGCGTCCTGCCTGTTTGCAGGGGCAGAGCGCGGGCGGGTGCCGGTCCTCCTTGCATGCCTGACAGTTCGCCGGCGGAACCTTCTGCTGCGGGGCGAGGGGGTGGACCGGCCAGCCTGCCCGCGCACACCACCGGGCGATCGCATGTGCGTGCACGGCCTCGCCCGGACGATCCAGTGGAGTCGGGGGGTGGCGGGTCAACGCATCGTCCTTGTCGCGGTTCATGCCGTTCCCCGGCAGAACCAACGGGTCTGACGGGACTGAAGCATCGGGTTTGCGAGACGAGCGTAGCCCACGGGGTCACAGAGGCAGGGAAGCCCCGGAAACGTGTCGGTGGATCAGGGTCCCGTCAGTCCCGCAGACAGCGGGTTGCCGGGTACCCACGGTCCCGCGGAGGCTGGAGCGTTTTCGGTCCCGCACGATAAAAGGCAAGGTCAGAGATGTTTCCTCCAGGACAACGGGACTGACGGGACTCGACTGGACAGTTATCAGCTGCTCGCGACTACCGCTTCTTCCTCATGCGCGCGCGTGTTGAAAACGCCTGGTGCGGTGATAACTGCGGTGTCGGGTCCCGTCAGTCCCGTACTTTCTGTGGAGAACCCGCCTGACCAGCGTTTTCTCTTGCGGGACTGAAAACGGGACCAAGGACTTGCGGGACTGGGGGCTCCGTCCTTTCACCCGGTGGAGCGGGAGCCGGACGACGAAAGCAGTTGCTGCAGTTCAGCGGTGCACATCATGTAGCCGTCGGGTGACGGCAGGTGTTCGAGGTAGTGGTCGAGGTCCGACGCCAACGAGAAGACCCGTACAGGTGTCCCTGCGGCCCGGGCGGATTCCACGACGTGGCGTACGCCGTCCAGGACGGCGGGGTGGCGGGTGCTGTAGGAATCAGCGACCAGGTGGTTGCCCCGGTCGGCTGCCAGATAGAACTGCACCAGGTCCTTGAGTCCGACGAACAGTTCGCTGGCTCCGGCGGCACACAGCGCGGTGGTGGCGTGGACGGCCGAGGGCGTTTCGACGAAGGCGGACAGGGGGGTGCCGCCGGGCAGCCCGAGATGGCTTCTCAGTTGGGCGAACTCCCTCTCGTCGCTGACGAACGGCACCGAGAGCCCCACCCGGGCCGCCTCGTCGCCGAGACGTTTGCGCAGGGTCGCCAGTACGGCGTGCAGGGCCTCCCGGTACCCGACGGAGCCCAGGAGCCAGCGGGCTCCGTGCATGCCCATCTCAGGGTTCGGCTCGACGGCGACGGGGGCGGTCTCGGTGACGTCAGCCGCGTGATCGGAGCGCAGATCGAGCATGCGCAGGACCAGCCGCTGCCCTGGCAGGAGCGCCTCGACGAAGCAGCAGAGCCGCTCTCCGATGGCTTGTCCGTAGGCGGTGATGTCCGCGGCGTCGCCAGCCATCGCGTCGAGCGGACTCAGCCCCAGAGCGAGGCAGAGGAACTCCTCCCGGATGAAGAAGGATTCGACGCGGGCAGCGTCTGGCCCGCAGAAGTTGATCGTCGTGATGTCCTGCAGGTCCGCGATGACCGCGCACGCCGAGCCGATGGCGTCCAGCGCGTTCTTGCCGGCGTGGGGCGGGCTGGGGCGGGCGTCGACGACGATGGACGCGCTCTCCAGGTAGAGCGTCACCTCGCCGACGAGGTCAGCGAGGTCCGCCTCCTCGACACGCAGTACGGGGATCCCTCTGCCGCGGCACAGGGACTGCATGTGACCGGTGAGTCCTCCGGAGCCGCACACCACAGCCCGTGCTGCCACTATGGCGTCGTACAGCCCGGCTTCGAGGGCAGGGGCGATGAGGATGGTCCCCTCGCGCGGACTTCGTGTTCGGTTGCAGGTGCCCCGAAGCACACTCTCGGTACCGCCGGCCAGGAGAGATCCCAGGATCCGTCGCCCGTTCCCGTTCAACTATTCCTCCGGATGTTCGGCGTTCTCCAACCCCAGTTGTCGACGCAGCTGCCGTGGTGTCACGGAGACGTCGTTGAGCCGTTCCACGGCGACCCGGTTGACGACCGCCCTTATCAGGCGGTCGTCGCGGGGGACACCCGCCGGAAGTACGGGGAGGCTGCCCATGGAGCGAATACGGGCGTTCAGCCGGGATTCCAGCGCTTCCCTGTTCCTTCGATCCCGGGAGGCCAGTCTCCGCACTTCCAGTACCACAGACTGCTCCAGTGCGTCTTGAACCGCTTCCTCCGGGTTGCTGACATAGCTCCGGTAATGGGGGTGCCGTACGGCAAGGTCGTCGAAGCCGTCCTGCCGCAGTTCGAGCTGTTCGACGACGTGGGCGGCGACGGAGACGGAGTGGTTCTTGATGGCTGCGAGGTTGAACGCGAACGCGCCGGTCCGGCCGTGCCGGACGATCTCATCCCCCTCTCTGGGAACGCCGACGGTGGAGATCGGCCCGGCCGGTGTCCCGTCGGAACTCAGCAACGTTCCGCATTCGTCGACCTCCACGCCGCGCCCCGTGCGCTCATGGGGAACCGCGATGCCTTTGCGGAGAAGGTTGCGCCAGAGGGGCTGCTCGACCTTGGCGTAGTCGAACTCCCTGCCGAAGTTGGACACCACGAGGTCGGCTTCGAGGCTGTGTCGCTCGTGCTGCGCGACGACGGACACCGTCAGCCGCCCGGACTCCGCGGGGGATATCTCCTGCACCCGGCCGACGACCAGTTCCACCCGGCCGTCCTGGGGGCGCATAGCCCGTTCGATGATCGCCATTGTGTACTCCACAGCTCCGACGCGCAGGGCTGCGAGGCCGGTGGCGAACTCGTCCAGCAGCCGGCGCAGGTCGTCGCTCGGGATGCGGTCGATGACCTCCGGAATGTAGGGCTCCCAGGCTTTGGCGACCCGTTCGGAGATGATCACGGGGTCGATCTCGGGATGCTGGTCCCTGACAATCGCGCAGGCGGCCTGCCAGGCGGTCCGGACACGGGCGAGGAACTCCTCGCGGCCGCGGTAGGGCTGCATCAGGGTGTCGGGGCGGGGCAGCTGCACCACTCCGTGTTCGTGGGTGCCGGGGTAGGTGCGGAAGATCGTCCCTGACCTGGAGATCAGGTGGATACGGCCGACGTGCCCGTTGCGCAGCAGCAGGCCCGCCGAGTCGTACGCGCTGAGCACCGATCCGACGATGGCCACAGAGGCGTCGGGCGGAAGCTGAGCGAGTTTGCGGATCCCGGGTGCGGAGTAGGGGTTACGGACGAAGGAGGGGTGCCCGGCGACGCCTGCGGCGAAGGGCGGTTCCTTGAGTTCGAGGCCGGTGGCGAGGACGACGTGGTCCGCGTCGAGGATCTGCGTGTCGGGGAGCGGCCCAGGGCGCAGCCCCTCGGTCAGGTACGGGGTGAGGCCCCTGACGGTCACCTCGAAGCAGCGGTCGTGGGACCGGGCGTCGAGCGCCTCCCCGTCCGCTTCCACAAGGACGACGCCGGGACAGGACTCCCGTGCGGCCTCGACCAGTCGGGCGTCGAGGTAGTCCTGGAAGATGCGGCGGGGGGCGGGGCCCTGTTCGGTGAACTTCCACGAAGCCCAGCGCCGGGGCCAGTCGCGCCGGTCGGCCTCCTGGTTGGCCCAGTTGATGAAGTCGAGCACGTCCTCGCGGAACACCGACATCCTGCCGGCCTGGATATTGAAGACGTGGTCCCAGGGGTTGCCGTCACGGTGATAGGCGACGCCGGCCGAGCGGTAGGCGGCGCGCCGCTCCAGGAGGACGACTTCCAGCGGTCTTCTCGCGAAATGAAGCAGGCGTATCGCGGTCGCCGTGCCTGCCAGGCCCGCCCCTACGACCAGCACCCTGGGGCGCGCACCCGTCATGCCCATGAAGCCTCCCCCGCTGACTCAGGGGCGCCGCGTCGCGCGCTCCCGTCGGTGTCCTCGCTGACTGGAAGTTCCCTGACCTGGCGTCAACTCCACTGATCCGTAAGGGGATCGCGGGAGTGGATACGGGTCAGGTCGTGCACGATCGTGGCACCGACGATACCCGAAGGCACCGGACGACGACGCCCCTGCCGGTGCCCCGCCCCGGGGCTCGACGGGGGCGGGGCACCGGCAGGGGCGGCCGCGTGATCAGCCGGAGCCTGTCCGGGGGCGTGCGTGCGGGGCGTCAGCTGTCGATGTCGGGAACGCCAGGGACGTCGATCTCGGTGCGGGCGTAGTGGTTGAAGTAGTTGGTGTAGAGGTTCACGGCCACGTGGACGAAGACCTCGGCGAGCTCGGTGTCCGTCCATCCCTGTGCCACGGCCGCGTTCCACGAGGCGTCAGACGCCTCGCCCACTTCGCCGGCGATCTCCCTGGCCACCTGGACCAGTGCTTCGAGCTTCACGTCGTCGCCGGGCGTCCCCCGGCGAATCGCCACGGTCTCCTCCAGCGTGAAACCCGCGACCTTCGCCGACACCGTGTGCGCCGCCTGGCAGTACGCGCACGCGTCGACCGCGCCCACGGCGAGGGCGATCGCCTCGCGTGTGCGGGCGTCGAACGTTCCATGTTCGGCGACGGCTCCGGTGATCGCGGCGTAGGTTTCCAGGACCACGGGGGAATGGGCCATTCCCCCGTGGATGTTGAGCACTCGCCCGAACCGCTTCTCCAGTCGGCGCAGGATGTCTCCGCCGGCTGCGGGTGCGGTGTCGATGGTGTGGACGGGAATCCGCGGCATGGGAATGCCTCTCCTCGTAGTGATGGGAGTTCCTCGTCCCTCCAGTCTGCCCAAGCACCTCCCCCGGTGAGCTGTCCCGGCCGCCCTCCGGCCCCTTCTAGGCAGGTCGCCCGGTGGTGCGGCCCCAGGACGTCACCTCGCCGCACCACCGGGAGCCCCGAGGGGCGAGGTCAGAGGCCGAGCACCTCCTCGGCCAGGGCGGTGCCCCGAACACGGGCCTCGATCTTGGCGAAGGCCAGGTCGCGTGTGGTGGAGGTGTCGTCGGCGAACGGGGAGAAGCCGCAGTCGTCGCAGGTTCCCAGTTGCTCGACGGGGATGTAGCGGGCGGCGAGCAGGATGCGGTCGCGTACCTGCTCGGGGGTCTCGACCACTGGGTCGATCGGGTCGGTCACCCCGAGGAAGACGCGGGCGGCAGGGGGCAGGTGGTCACGGACGATGCTCAGGACCCGCTCGGGGTCCGCTTCGCCGGCCAGTTCGAGATAGAAGTTGCCCGCCTTGAGCTGGAAGAGCTTGGGCAGCAGTTCGGCGTAGTCGATGTCGAGGCTGTGCGTGGAGTCCTGGTCGCCGCCGGGGCAGGTGTGTACGCCGATGCGGGCGGTTTCCTCGGCGCTGAAGCGCCCCAGGACTTCGTTGTTGAGGGCGATGAAGTCGTCGAGGACGCCGCCGCTGGGGTCGAGCTTGAGGGACAGCCGCCCCTCGGTGAAGTCGAGCTGGACCACGTGTGCCCCCGCGTCCAGGCAGCCTCGGATGTCGGCTTCGGCCTCGTCGGCGAGGTCGCGCAGGAACTGCTCGCGGGGGTAGCCCTCGATGGGAGTGGCGGGGTAGAGGAGGCTGAGGGCGGAGGGTGCGATGACCGCCTGCTTCAGGGGGCGGTCCGTGAGCTGCCGTGCGGCGCGCAGATAGGTTTCGGCCCGCACCTGGTAGCGGAAGGGCCCTTGGGTGATGCTGGGGAGCTGCCGGGTGTGCCCGTCTGCGAAGGGGATGACAGCGCCGTCGGGCGAGAGGGTGTCGAGGCCGGTCACGGGGTAGGTGGCGAAGCTCGGCTTGGACTGTTCACCGTCCACGAGGACGGGGCTGCCGACTCGTTCCAGTCGTGTCAGGGTGTCCGCGACGGCCTGTTCCTGCTGTTTGGCCAGGTCCGTGGCGTCCAGGGTTCCCTGGGCATGCGCGGCAAGGGCGTGCAGGAGTGTCGCGGAGCGCGGAAGGCTGCCGATCGGCTCAGTGGCGATGGTCATGGCCGAAGAGTAGGGAAGAGGCTGGGTTTCGAACCACCGCAAAGCTTTGATTGCCGCTTTTTCAGGGGAAGTTGATGCGAAGTCGCCGAGCGGCGGAACGTGCTGATGTATGGGGGGCGGGAGGAGCCTGCGGGGTTCTAGGAGCCGGTCGCGGCCACGGTGGAGGAGGTGCCCAGCTGGGAGCGGGGGGTCTTTTCGCCGACGCGGTTGGGCTCGATGGTGCGGGGGTCGACGGCCTCTCCGGGGGCACCTTGCCGGTAGACGCCTTCGGGGTCGGAGTCCCGGTCATGGGGGAGCAGGAAGAAGACCCGGCGCCGGTACAGACCGCTGTCCGGGTCCGCTTCGGCGTCGGCCCCGAGTTCGATGTAGCCGATCATGCGGCCGTCGCGGGCGTAGCGCGGCTTGTTCTTGCGCCGGGGGGTCTTGTCCAGGGCCTGGCGGACGTAGTCGAGTCCCTCGGGATCTTCGAGCCACACGACCTTCGCCTCGTGAACGAGATCGCTGTCGGTCAGTAGCGAGCTCATGGCGGCGACCTCTCCTTCGTCGGCGTGCACCGGGTGGGGAGCGGTGCCTGCGTGATGTGTGTTCGTCTGCGGCGGTGGGCCGCAGTGGTGCGGACCGCCCGTGGTGCCGGTTCTCGGCCAAAGCACGGGCAGGTACGTCCTGGGGCACTCACATCGTAGATGGGGTCCGCTTCCGCAGGGCAGTGCCTCCGGTCGGAGGACGTTCATTCGTCGGCTGCCAGAGCGAGGTTGGGGTAGAACTTCCGGCCGTTGGATTTGATCATGTCGGCAGGTGAGGCGAGGCCCACTTCCTGGCGGACCCGGGTGGCGAAGGCACGGGCGGTCCCGGGGCGGATGCCTTCACTGTGTGCGCACCAGGTGCTGTAGGACGTGTAGAGAAGGCCCTGTTCGACGCGTAGCTCGCTGTTCTCGGGGTCGTGGAGGCAGCACTCGGCGAGGAAGCGGCCGATGTGGTCCTCGGTGTTCGCGTATGCGCTGGTGGCGATGCGGACCCGGTCGGGGCCGGCGAGTGTGTCGCGGGTGGCGAGGTAGCGGCGGGCCCCTTCGGTGAGCCAGTGCAGGATCCCGGGGCCCTCGTCCTGGACGAGTTCGACAGCCAGGTTGTCGATCTTGCGTTCGTCGGGGACGATCCGTTCGAAGGGCAGGAGGCGGATGCGGCGCCAGAAGGCGAAGCCGCCGGTGGAGACCTCGGGGCGGTGGTTGCCCAGCAGCCACAGCTTGTGCGTGGGTGTGAAGGAGAAATAGTCCTGCCGCATGCGGCGGGCCTTGATCTTGTCACCGCCGGTCAGCAGGCGGACGCGCGCCTCGTCGAAGCGGTCGTTGGGCTTGAGCTCGCTGCACACGATGAGGCGGCGGCCGTGGAGTTCGGTGAGCTCGGTGGAGTGTTCGGAGTATGCGCCACGGTCCATGAGGAAACCCGGCGGGGCTGCGTCGGCGTAGTCGCCGAGAATCTGGATCATCACGTCGAGGAGAACGGATTTGCCGTTCTTTCCCTGGCCGTGGAGAAAGGGCAGCACCTGCGCCCCGACGTCACCGGTGATGGAGTAGCCGAGAAGGAGGTGGAGGAAGTCGATCATCTCCCGCCCTTCGGCGTCACTGCCGAAGGTGTCTTCGAGGAAACGGTGCCAGCGGGGGGTGGGGATGTCCTGGGGGGAGGCGCTGGTGGCGCGGGAGTGGAAGTCCCGGGTGGGGTCGGGCTTGCGCATACGGCCGTTGCGGAGGTCGACCACTCCGTCAGGGGTGCACAGGGCGTAGGGGTCTCCGTCGAGGGTGTCGGGATCGAGGGAGAGGTCGGGAGAGGCCTTTGCCTGGGTGAGGAGCGCCTTCATACCGGTCGTCGACAGGGTGCGGCGTTTGTGGTGGTGCAGTTCCCGGTCGGTGAACAGCCCGCGGGGATCGCTGCCGGGCATCTCCTCCGCCATCTCTCCGGCAGCCCACAGGGCAGCTTTCTCGCCTCCGGCCCGCTTCCACCGGTAGCCGTCCCAGGAGTACCAGCCCAGGCCCTCCACGTGCCGGAACTGGTCACGGTAGAGACGGACGAAGAGCTTGGCGTTGCCGCGGTCGGTCAGGCTGGCGGGAATCTCGCCCGCCTCCCAGGCGGTCGCGGCGACGGGGGCCTCGGGAGCGGCCTGGACAGGGAGGAGCGGCGCTGGGGCCGGGGTGGTTTCGAGGGCCAGCATCTGCTGAGCGGCGGCAGTTGCGTCAAAGCGAGGGCCCTCGGCGCTGCTGCTCATGGACGTCCTTCGAGATGGAGCGGTCGGGCGGTCCCCGCTGCGGGAACGGCATGAATGATCTTCCCGGTGCGGACAGAGTGCCAGGGGCAGCGCATGTGCGGGGGGACAACGGCCCGTTTCGGACGAGGGCCGGCCGACGGGGGGAAGCAGGGGCCGGCAACCGGGTGGCGGGGCGGCGTGAGCGAGGGCACGAGCGGCCCGGTACGGGGGGAAGGGCTCGTCTCTCCGTGGGGCGGCACGTTGTGGTCCTCGTCCGTCAGCTTGCGTCTGGCTTCAGCCTCCTGACCCCCAATAAGGCGAAAGCTGCTGGTCAAGCATCTTTCGTGACACTCGGCGAGGGACTGAAGGGACTGTCTTTCGGAATGAGTGTAGGGGGTTGTCGGGTGGGGACCGCGCCTCGACTCCCCGGCGGACGGGATCTGTTCGGTCGGTCCCTTGGGTCCCTCCCCGGATCGCGGCAGGGACCCAAGGGGGCGGTGCGGCGGGCGGTCGGTGAGGGGCCCCGGTGGAGGGACTGAGGGTCTGTATGGAGCGATAAGAGGGTCTGAAGGGGCGGAGAGAGTTTCGGTCCCTGCGTTGAGTCCCTGGTCATCACCGCAGGTCAGAGGGGTTTTGAGGGGTGAAAAAGGGACTGAAGGGACTCAACTTCCCCATTATGAGCTGAGTAGAAGAAAGCAGTATGACGATATGCGCGCCTACATACGCGCGCGTACATAGTGAGCTTATAATGCGGAAGTTGAGTCCCTTCAGTCCCTTTTCGTGGGGTCGTATCCCCTCTGACCTGCGGTGATGACCAGGGACTCAACGCAGGGACCGAAGAGGGACCAAGTCCCTGCGCGGGGCGGGCGACGGTAATCGTGCAGTGCCCCCTCCCCCGTTTCCCACAGCGAGTCGTCGCTCCCCTGTGAGGCCGGAGAGGGTCCTAGAACCCCTCAGGGGCCGTTCTGTGGCCCTCTGGGCCTCCTCCTGGCCATTTACCCCATGGGGGCGCTTGGGGGCGTCAGGAGGGCTTGTGAGGGCTCTGCCGGGAAGTGGCGGATTGCGCATGGCAGGAGATGCCCCGACAGCGGCCGGGAATCGACGATGTCCCCCGACCCCTATCCAGCGTCCGCTGATCCTCAGGAGGCAGACCTTGCAGGCTCCAGAAGCGAAGAACGGCCGGTCCCCGGAGCAGCCGCAGGAAGAGCGGATCGTCCTGGACGTATGGCTGGCGAACTACCCGTTCCCCACCTATGACGGGCGTGACTTCCTCGCTCCGCTGCGCGAGCGGGCGGCGGAGTTCGAGCGCGCCCACCCCCGATACCGGGTCGACATCAACGGCCACGACTTCTGGACCATCCCCGAGAAGGTGGCGCGCGCCACCGCGGAGGGCAGGCCTCCGCACATAGCGGGCTACTACGCCACCGACAGCCAGTTGGCGCGGGACGCGCGCAGGCCCGACGGGAAGCCGGTCTTCACCTCGGTGGAGGCCGCGTTGGCCGGCCGGACGGAGATACTGGGACACCCGGTGGTGGTGGAGGACCTCGACCCCGTGGTGCGCGACTCCTACTCGTTCGGGGGCGAGTTGGTGTCGCTGCCGCTCACGGTCACCACCATGCTCTGCTACGCCAACTCCTCCCTCCTCGCGCGCGCCGGTGTTCCGGAGTTGCCCCGTACCTGGGATGAGGTCGAAGCAGCCTGCCAGGCGGTGGCCAGCGTCGACGGGGGGCCCGGTCACGGAATCACCTGGGCCAACGACGGCTGGGTTTTCCAGCAGGCCGTCGCCCTTCAGAACGGGGTGCTGACCGATCAGGACAACGGCCGCTCCGGCTCCGCCACGACGGTGGACGTCACATCGGACGAGATGCTGGACTGGGTCCGCTGGTGGACGCACCTCCATGAGCGCGGCCATTACCTCTACACGGGCGGGCCCTCGGACTGGGGCGGGGCGTTCGAGGCTTTCGTCCAGCAGAAGGTCGCATTCACCTTCGACTCGTCCAAGGCCGCCCGGGAACTCATCCAGGCCGGTGCACAGGCCGGTTTCGAGGTCGCGGTGTTCCCGTTGCCCAGGAACGCGAAGGCCCCGGTAGCGGGCCAGCCCGTCTCGGGAGACTCCCTGTGGCTGGCCGCGGGACTCGACGAGACCACGCAGGACGGGCTGCTCGCTCTCACCCAGTACCTGATCAGCCCGGCCAACGCCGCGGACTGGCACCGCACCAACGGTTTCGTACCGGTGACCGGCGCGGCCGGGGAACTGCTGGAAGCGACAGGCTGGTTCGACCGCCGGCCGCAGCAACGGGTGGCCGGGGAGCAGTTGAAGGCGTCCGACCGGTCACCGGCGGCGCTCGGCGCGCTGCTCGGCGACTTCGCGGCCGTCAACGAGGTCATCACCGCAGCGATGGACGATGTCCTGCGCAGTGGAGCGGACCCCGCGAAGGCCTTCGCCGAAGCCGGCGTGGCCGCCCAGCAACTGCTCGATGCCTACAACGCCCGGAACCGCTCCGGATCCGGGACCCCCTCCGCCGTCTGAGATCCGGTACCGGGGCACAGGGGCGCCGCCGCCCGCTTTCCCGGCGGGGCACTGGCCGGGGGGCGGGAGAGCACATGCTCTCCCGCCCCCCGGCAGGACGTAGGGTCAACCCGCCTGCGCCTTCAGGTGGCGGCGCAGATACTCACCGGTCAGGGAGGAATCCGCGGCGAGCAGGTCCTTCGGTGTGCCGGTGAAGACGATCTCGCCGCCCTCCCGTCCCCCGTCGGGACCCAGGTCGATGATCCAGTCGGCCTGCTGCACCACATCGAGGTTGTGCTCGATGACCACGACGGTGTTCCCGGCCTCGACGAGCCCGTCCAGGAGCTTCAGCAGGGTGTCAACGTCCGACATGTGCAGCCCGGTGGTGGGCTCGTCCAGGACATAGACCGTGCCCGTGCGGTGCAGCTGGTCGGCAAGTTTGATCCGCTGCAGTTCACCGCCGGAGAGGCTGGAAAGCGGCTGGCCCAGGCTGAGGTACCCAAGACCGACGTCGACGAGAGCGCGCAGTTTCGGCAGCAGGGCCTTCTCGGTGAAGAACTCGACGGCCTCGTCGGCGGGCAGCTCCAGGACGTCCGCGATCGACTTCCCGCGAAGCTGGTGCTCCAGGACCTCGGGCTTGAAGCGGCGCCCCTCACAGACACCGCAGTGCGTGGTCACCGGATCCATGAAGGCCAGCTCGGTGATGATGACCCCGCGGCCCTGGCACTCCTCGCACGACCCCTTGGAGTTGAAGCTGAACAGCGAGGCGTTCGCGCCGGTCTCCTTCGCGAACAGCTTGCGCAGCGGGTCCATCAGGCCGAGGTAGGAGACCGGTGTGGAGCGCGACGAGGCGGCGATCGCGGACTGGTCGACAAAGACCGCGTCGGGGTGCGCCTCCATGAATGCCCCGGAGATCAGGCTGCTCTTGCCGGAACCCGCCACCCCGGTCACCGCGGTCAGCACACCGGTGGGCACGGCCACGGAGACCTGCTTCAGGTTGTGGAGATCCGCGTTCTCCACGGTCAGCTCCCCCGTGGGCGGGCGGACCTCCTCCTTCACGCGGGCCCCCCGCCGCAGAGCCTCCCCGGTCCGGGTCTTCGCCTTCCGCAGCTTCGCGAAGGACCCCTCGAACACGATCTCGCCCCCGTGCACTCCCGCCCCGGGACCGACATCGACGATGTGGTCGGCGATCTCGATCACATCGGGGTCGTGCTCGACGACCAGCACGGTGTTCCCCTTGTCGCGCAGCGCGCGCAGCAGGTCGTTGAGCCGCCCCACGTCGCGCGGGTGCAGGCCGATGCTGGGCTCGTCGAAGATGTACGTGAGCCCGGCCAGACCACTGCCGAGGTGGCGCACCATCTTCAGCCGCTGCCCCTCGCCCCCCGAGAGGTCGGCCGTGGGCCTGTCCAGGGTCAGGTAGCCGAGCCCGATGGACACGATCCGCTCCAGGGCCGTGCGCGCGGCTTTCGCGAGAGGGGCAGCGGCCGGCTCCGTGACGCCGGCGAGCACCTCCGTGAGGTCGCGGACCTCCATGCTCGAGTAGTCGGCGATGTTCTTGCCGTCGATCCGGACGTCGAGCGCGGCGGCGTTGAGCCGCGCGCCCCGGCAGGAGGGACAGACTCCGTCGGTGACGAAACGTTCGATGACCTCGCGCTTGCGGTCGCTCAGCGCGCTGAGGTCGCGCTTGAGGTTGAGCCGCTCGAACCGGTCGGCCAACCCCTCGTAGTTCGTCTGGAACTCGGTGCTCTTGGTCTTCAGCGTCACCTTCCCGCCGGTGCCGCGCAGCAGCGTGTCCAGCTCCTCGGCGCTGTACTCGGCGATCGGCTTGGCCGGATCCAGACGGCCGGACTTCGCCCAGATCTGCCAGTCCGGGCTACCCACCTTGTACTCGGGGAAAAGGACCGCCCCGTCGTCCAGGGACTTCGAGCGGTCCAGCATCTTGTCCAGGTCGAGGGCGATGCTCTGGCCGAGACCGTCGCAGTCCGGGCACATGCCCTGGGGGTCGTTGAACGAGAACGCGGAGACGCCGAGCGAGGACGGCCCGTCGTCCTTCGTCGTGCCGAACCGTGCGAACAGGGCCCGGATCATCGGCTGTACGTCCGTCATGGTCCCCACCGTGGACCGGGCGTTGCCCCCCACGGGCTTCTGGTCGACGATCACCGGGGTGGTGAGGTTCTCGATCGCCTCGGCCTGAGGACGTTCGTACTTCGGAAGCTGGTTGCGGATGTACCAGCTGAAGGTGGAGTTCAGCTGTCGCTGGGCCTCCACGGCCACCGTGTCGAAGACGATCGACGACTTGCCCGAACCCGAGACCCCCGTGAAGACCGTGATCTGGTTGCGGGGAATCGTCAGGGAGACATCTTTGAGGTTGTGGATCCGCGCGCCCGCGATGCGGATGCCGTCTCCCGGGCCGGATGTTTTTCCCGCGCCGGCGGTGGGGTCGGTGACGCTCACAGAGTTTTCCTCCTGGCTTCCGTACATGATTTACCGTTCAGCCGGGCAAACCGGCGGAACGGTAACCACCTAGCTTGTACTCAGGAGGTGTCCGGGGTCTTCTCCTCCCGTGCTGACTTGGGGGCCGGCCCGCCGGACAGGGCCGGCTCCGTGTTCCACCCCGCCAGCCGATCCCCCCGCTCCGTCTCGTCCTCCTCGAGAACGATCCGGCTGCTCGCCCAGCGCAGGATCGGCGGCGCCGTCACCGAGGTGATGAGGGCGACCAGCACGATGATCGTGAAGGTCACGGTGTCCAGTACGCCGATACGCAGGCCGACCAGGGCGATCACCACCTCGATCATTCCACGCGAGTTCATCCCCGCTCCGAGCGCCAGCCCCTCGTAGCGGCTCATCCCGCCACTACGGGCGGCGACGTACGCACCGGCGAACTTGCCGAAAGTGGCCACCAACAGCACCCCGAGGCCCGTGAGCAGCACCGACGGCTCCGCGAGTGCGGTCAGGTCCATGCGAAGCCCCACACTGCCCAGGAACACCGGTGCGAACACGGCCATGACCAGCGTGCGCAGCGGGGCGAGCCGTACCGGGGCGATGTGCCTCAGCAGGGTCGCACCGGCCACGAACGCCCCGAACAACGCCTCCATCCCGGCCGCCGCGGTCAGCGCCCCGTACAGGACGACCACGGCCACGCCGACGGTGACGGCCGATACGGGGACCCGGCTGTCACCCGTACGGGACAGCCGCCTGCCGATCGGGCCGCCCACCGCACACGCCGCGGCGACGAAGACGGTCGTCCAGGCCATCGTGGTCAGGACCACGGGCCCCCCGGCCGCCCCACTCGCCAGCGCCGTCACCAGAGCGAGCAGCAGCCAGCCCACCGCGTCGTCGAACACCGCTGCCGCGATGAGCAGCTGGCCGACGTTGCGGTGCGTCAGATTCAGGTCGGCGAGCGTCTTGGCGATCACCGGGAGGGCCGTGACACACATCGCGACCCCGAGGAACAGCGCGAAGACGCCCCGCTCTCCGGAGTCCGCGAGCAGCGAGGCGGGCACCAGGTAGCCGGTGGCGATGCCCAGCCCCAGAGGAATCAGAAGACCCGCCAGGCTGACCCGGGCGGCCAGACCCCCGCGCTTGCGCAGGATCCGGGGGTCGAACTGGGCACCTGCGATGGCCACCAGCAGAAGGACGCCGAACTGGCAGAACGCGTCGAGCAGGTGCGCCTGCGAGATGTCCTCGGGAAACAGCCTGCCGGAAAGTCCCGGCGAGATCTGCCCCAGCAGGGTCGGCCCGAGCAGTACCCCCGCGGTCAGCTCCCCCACCAGCGGCGGCAGACCGATCCGGGTCCCCAGCCGTCCCAGACCGTAGGCACAGGCGAGCAGGAGGCCGACCTGGAGCAGGAAGACCGTCAGCGGCTCCCCGCCCAGCGGCGACGTGGCTGCGAGCACAGCCACGTCAGGACCGCGCACCGGGAACCCAGCCCAGCCCGTCCGTCGACGCGGCCAGACCCCCCTGCCTCACCGGTCGCTCGGCCCCCGCCTCATCCCCCAGAAGAGCCCGTGCCTGCAGTGCGGCGCTCTGCTCCATGAGGCGGCCCACCACCTTTCCCGGCACGGCGCCGTGCGGCCCGTCGGCGTCGCCCGCAGCGGTGTGCGTCATGCCGGCCATCTCGTCGGACGCCTCGGAGAACCGCTGCCTGGCCCGGGCCGTGTCGGCGAACTCGTCGGAGGAGACCCCGCCGATCAGTTCGACGAAGGACTGCAGGTCGGAGTCCGCGGTGTTGGAGATCTTCCGGGCCTGCCAGAAATAGGAGTCCTCCGAATGGTGCATGTCGTAGAAGCCGACCAGGAACTCGTAGAAGCGGCCGTACTCCAGCCGGTAGCGGGCCTCGAACTCCTCGAACGCGCTGGTCTCGTCGACCGACCCGTCCAGGCAGGAGTTGAGCGAGCGCGCTGCCAGCAGTCCGCTGTAGGTGGCGAGGTGCACCCCGGAGGAGAACACCGGGTCGACGAAGCACGCGGCATCCCCGACCAGGGCCATGCCCGGCGCCCAGAACTTCGTGTTGCTGTACGACCAGTCCTTGCGGACCCGGAGCTCGCCGTAGGGGCCCTCGGTCACCCGGGTGGCCTCGGAGAGCTTCTCCGCGATCAGCGGGCAGGCCGCGATGAACGACTCCATCGCCTTCTCGGGGTCGCCCTGCACCAGGCTCGCCGAGTCCCGGTTCACCACTGCGCCGACACTCGTCAGCTCGGGAGACAGGGGTATGTACCAGAACCACCCGTGCTCGAAGGTGCAGGTGAAGATGTTCCCGGAGTTCGGCTTCGGAAGCCGCTTGCCGCCGTTGAAGTAGCCGAACAGGGCCAGGTTGCGGAAGAAGGGCGAGTACTCGCGCTTGGCGCCCGACTTCTTGTACAGCCCACCGGTGTTGCCGGAGGCGTCCACGACGAAACGGGAGCCCACCTCGTGCTCGCGCCCCTCGGAGTCCCGGTAGCGCACGCCCCGCACCCGGCCGTCCTCGGCCTTGAGCACGTCGAGGACATCGCTGTTCTCCCGCACCTCGACACCGTGCCTGCGAGCGTTGTCGAGCAGGATCTGGTCGAACTTCATGCGCTCGACCTGGTACGCGTACCCCGTCGCCCCCGGCATCCGGCGCGAGACGGCGAAGTCGAACGTCCACGGTTCGGGGTTGGCACCCCACTTGAACGTCCCGCCGTGCTTGATCGTGAAGGCTGCCTTCTTCAGCTCGTCGGAGACACCGAGGAGGTGTGCGATGCCGTGGACGGTGGAGGGGAGGAGCGACTCACCGATCTGGTAGCGCGGGAAGGTCTCCTTCTCCAGCTGGAGTACGCGATGGCCCCGCTTGCGGACCAGCGTGGAGACGGTCGAGCCCGCCGGACCTCCGCCGACCACGATGACGTCGTACTGCGCTGACACGTCCACGGACTCTCCTTCTCGCACATCGGGCGTCTCATATTCCCAGGAATCCTCTGGCCCGCCCAGGTGCTGCCGCATCTTCGGTATTGCGAAGTCGTGGGCATTCTGCGAGAAGCATGAACCGCGTGGCCCGGTCTACAGTGGCGTGGAATTTCAGTGATTGCGCTGAAGGGCGGCACACGATGAAGGCACTTGTACTGTCGGGTGGTTCGGGGACCCGCCTGCGCCCGATCAGTTACGCCATGCCGAAGCAGCTCGTTCCGATCGCCGGGAAGCCAGTCCTTGAATATGTTCTGGATAATATCCGGAACCTCGATATCAAAGAGGTCGCCATTGTCGTCGGTGACTGGGCTCAGGAAATTATTGAGGCAATGGGTGACGGCAGCCGTTTCGGTCTGCGCCTCACCTACATACGCCAGGAGCAACCTCTGGGCATCGCGCACTGCGTGAAACTGGCCCGAGACTTCCTCGACGAGGACGACTTCGTCCTCTACCTAGGCGACATCATGCTGGACGGAGACCTGTCCGCGCAGGCGGGGCACTTCCTCCACACCCGCCCCGCCGCGCGGATCGTCGTGCGCCAGGTGCCCGACCCCCGGGCCTTCGGGGTGATCGAGCTGGACGGCGAAGGGCGTGTGCTGCGCCTGGTCGAGAAACCCCGTGAACCGCGCAGCGACCTCGCGGCGGTCGGCGTGTACTTCTTCACCGCGGACGTGCACCGCGCCGTCGACGCGATTAGCCCGAGCCGACGGGGCGAGCTGGAAATCACCGACGCCATCCAGTGGCTGCTGGAGCAGGGCCTGCCGGTCGAGGCCGGCCGCTACACGGACTACTGGAAGGACACCGGCCGGGTCGAGGACGTCGTGGAGTGCAACCGGCGGATGCTCGGCCGTCTGGCGCTCCAGGTGTCGGGCGAGGTGGACCCGGAGAGCGAACTGGTGGGTGCGGTGGTCGTCGAGGAGGGCGCCCGGGTGACGCGTTCGCGGGTCGTGGGACCAGCGGTGATCGGCGCGGGCACGGTCGTCGAGGACAGCCAGATCGGACCGTACGCCTCCATCGGCCGGCGCTGCACCGTGCGGGCGTCCCGGCTCTCCGACTCCATCGTCCTTGACGACGCCTCGATCCTCGCGGTGAGCGGACTGCACGGCTCGCTGATCGGAAGGGGCGCGCGGATCGCGCCCGGGGCCCGGGGCGAGGCCCGGCACCGGCTGGTCGTCGGCGACCACGTGCAGATCGAGATCGCGGCCTGACGCACCCACCGGAGCACCGGGGGGAGGCTCGGCAGGGGCGTCAGGCCGTAAGAAGGGCTGCCGGGGCGGGAGCGACCCGCCCCGGCAGCCCACAGGTCCCCGGTCCGCGGATATGGGGGACTCGAGGTTCGATCAGCCGAAGGTCAGAGCCACGTGGCCGAGGTCGAGCCCGGAGTTGCCGGCGCCGAGGTTACAGGCGGCCGTGGCGCAGTCGACGCTGCCGACCGGCGTGCCTTCGGGCGTGGAGCCCGTGTACGACTTGCGCACGACGAAGCTGAACGACGCCGCTCCGGACGCGTCCGTGGTGAAGGACGTCGCGGTCGCCGGGTTGCACGCGTCCTGGCCACCGACCGGAGCGCACTGGGCGATGTAGTAGGTCTCGCCGGCGGCGGCACCGCTGACCGACACCGACACGCTCTGTCCGTCACTCAGACCCGAGGCGGGACTGACGGAGAAGGCGGGCGCGGCGAAGGCGACGGACTGTGCGGCGGCGGCCAGGCCGATGGATGCGACGGCCACGACGCCGAACCTGGAAGCACGGCGGGACATGTGACGTAACGACATGCGTAGGCTCCGATTCGAGGAGGGGGTTGATCACTCCATGAAAGGATCACCTCGCCGGACGGCCGCCTGCATCTCCCTCTGTGCTCTCGTGGATTTCCGGCACGGCACTCCCGTCGACGGCCGCCCGCAGAATGCGGCAGACCCCCCGCACCTCCTCCGGCCCCACCGCCGTACCGGTGGGCAGCGACAGCACCCGCTCGGTGAGCGCCTCCACCTTCGGGAGCGGATCGGGCGCGTGGCGCGCGAGGTCGGACCGGTAGGGCTCGCAGCTGTGGCAGCCGGGGCTGAAGTAGGCGCGGGCCAGGACGTTGTGCCGTTGGAGCACCGCCTGGAGTTCGTCGCGGTGCAGCCCGGCGCGGACGGCGTCCACCTCGATGACGACGTACTGGCAGTTCGACAGCTCGTTCGGATCCTGCGGGCGGACCCGGACGCCGGGCAGTCCGTCGAGGTACTGCTCGTACAGACGGTAGTTGCGCCGGTTGATCGCGGTGAAGTGATCGGCGGACTCCAGGGAGGTGAGGCCCATGGCCGCGCTGATCTCGTGCATCCGCGCGACCGTTCCGCTCCCGGTGATCTCATGCGCGGCGTTGAGCCCCTGGTGGCGCATGGCCCGGAGCCGGTCGGCCAGGGCGTCGTCGTCGGTGACGATCGCCCCGCCCTCGAAGCTGTTCACGAACTTCGTCGCCTGGAAGCTGAAGATCTCCGCCGTGCCGAAGCCGCCGATCGGCTTCGACCGGTAGGTGCAGCCGAAGGCGTGGGCGGCATCGAAGAGCAGGTGCAGCCCGTGCTCGGCGGCCAGCTTGGTCAGCTCGTCGATCCGGGCCGGTCTGCCGAAGACGTGCACGTCCAGGATGGCGCGGGTACGCGGGCCGATGAGCCGCTCCACGTGTGCCACGTCCGCGGTTCCGGTCTCCTCGTCCAGTTCGCAGAAGACAGGCACCGCACCGATCCAGTCCAGTGCGTGGGCGGTGGCGACCCAGGTGAAGGAGGGCACGATCACCTCGTCCCCAGGACCGATGCCCAGGGCCTTCGCGGCGACCTGGATGCCGGTGGTGGCGTTCGATACGGCGACGCAGTGCCTGACCTGGGTCAGCTCGGCCACACGGGCCTCGAACTCCCGGACCAGGGGGCCGTCATTGGTGAACCACAGGCGCTCCAGCGCCCCGTCGATCCGTTCCATCAAACGGTCGCGGGAGCCCACGTTCGGGCGTCCCACGTGCAGCGGTTCGCTGAAGTAGGGCGTGGGTAGGGAGTCCAGACGCACCGGGCCGCCGCTCATGCCGTGCGCACGCCGACGAAGAGGCCGGGGCTGTTGGGCCGGCCGTCGGCCAGCCGGAAGCCGGGCACGAACCGCACCGAGAGCCCCACCGATTCGAAGGCGTCGGTGTACTGCTCGCGGGTGAAGAGGCTGGAGGTCAGGACCTCGGAGAACTCTCTGAAGCCGGAGGCGTCCGCGACCCGGAACCGGACCTCCAGACGTGACTTGTCGCCCTGGCGCACGGAGTGCGTCATCCGCGTGATGACACGGCCCTCCTCCTGGTGCAGATGGCCGCCGACATGCCCGTCGAGGAAGTTCTCGGGGAAATACCAGGGTTCGGCGACGAGGACTCCCCCGGGGTTCAGGTGGTGGGCCATGGCCGACACCGCGGCCTTGAGCTCGGTGACGGACCCCATCTCGCCGAGCGCGTTGCCCATGCAGGTGATCGCGTCGAAGGTGCGGCCCAGGTCGAACGAACGCATGTCACCGGCGTGCAGCGGGACGCCGGGAAGCCGGCCCGCCGCCTGCTCCAGCATCGCGGGCGCGTACTCGAGGCCCTCCACATGGCCGAAGAGCGTGGCGAGCGTCTCCAGATGGGCTCCGGTGCCGCAGGCGACGTCCAGGAGCGACACGGCGTCGGGGCGGGCGGCGAGGATCAGCTCGGTGAGCCCGCGGGCCTCCAGGTCGAAGTCCTTGCCGCGGCTGCGGAACACGAGGTCGTAGAACTTCGCGTGCTCGGGGCCGTACTCCATCAGACGAGCTCCTTCGCAGACTGGGCGGAGATGATTCTGGGCTCCGGGATGGGAACGATGAACTTCCCTCCCGCCTCCAGGAAGCGGCGCTCCTTGCGGACGACCTCGTCGGTGTAGTTCCAGGCGAGGAGGAGGTAGTAGTCCGGCTCGGTGGCAGCGACCTCCTCCGGAGGAAGGACCGGGATGCGGTTCCCCGGCAGCAGTTTGCCGTGCTTGAGGCTGGTGGTGTCGCCGCAGACGGTGATGTCCTGATCCGTCAGACCGCAGGCCATCAGCAACTGGGTCCCCTTGGACGGTGCTCCGTAGCCGGCCACGCGGTGGCCGTCCGCGGCCAGACCGCGAACGAGCGTACGGATCGCTTCGGTCACGCGCGTCACCCGCTCGGCGAACGCCCGGTAGGGGGCATCCGTCAGCAGTCCGCGCTCCTCCTCCAGGCCGAGCAGCGCCGCGACCGAGGGCTCCGGGACCCGTGCGGCCGACTCGCGCGCGGCGACGACCGCGATCGAACCGCCGTGCACGGCGACCCGCTCCACGTCGATGATCCGCAGGCCGTGCGCGCCGAAGAGGTGGCGCAGTGTGTGCAGGGAGAAGTACGACAGGTGCTCGTGGTAGATCGTGTCGAACTGGTTCTCGTCGAGCAGGTTCAGCAGGTACGGCACCTCGATGACCAGGACGCCGTCGTCGTCGAGCACTGCGTCGACGCCGTCCAGGATGCGGTGCACGTCGTCGATGTGCGCGAAGCACTGGCGGCCGATGACGGCCTTGGCCCTGCCCTGCTCAAGGGCGATGCGGCCCGCGGGCTCCGGGCCGAAGAAGTCCGGGTCCGTGGGGATCCCCCGGGCGTTGGCGATCTCGGCGAGGTTGGCCGCCGGGTCGACCCCGGCCACCCGCATGCCCGCCGCCCGGAACATCGCGAGCTGGGTGCCGACGTTGCTGCCCAGCTCCACGACCAGGTCGCCGGAGGCGAGGCTTGCCCGGCGGGTCGCCAGCCCGACGATGTGCGCCATGTGCTCGCGGATCTGGTCGGAGTCGGAGGAGACGTAGACGTAGTGCTTGAACAGTGTCCCGGGGTCGACGACATGGCGAAGCGTCATCAGCCGGCACGACCGGCACACGATGACGTCGAGCGGGAAGACGTCCTGCGCCTCATCGGCGTCGGCCGGATCGACGAACCCGTTGGCCAGCGGCAGCGAGCCGAAGGAGATCACCTCGGTCCAGTCGTCCGCACCGCATACACGGCACGTCTCGTCCCGCCTGCATTTCTCCAGCATGAAGTCTCCTGACGGCGAATGCCGACGCATCGGGCCCGTCGGTCCGGGGACGGTCAATCTAGGGTTCCGGCCGACGGGCGCTCCACTTCGTATGTGCCCTACTGGTTCAGCGGAGCGGACGGGTGAACGCCCGTACGTCCTCGATGAGGAGCTGCGGCTGCTCCATGGCCGCGAAGTGCCCGCCGCGGTCGAACTCGGTCCACCGCGTCAGGGTCGGCAGGATGCCCTCGGCGAACGACCGGATCGGCCGGGTGGCGTCGTCCGGGAACACCGCGACGCCGACGGGGGCCGTCAGCGGCCAGGGCCCGCCCCAGGTGCGGGCGAAGTCCGCCATGCCGCGAGCCGACTCGTAGTACAACTGAGCGCTGGAACCGGCCGTCGCGGTCAGCCAGTAGATCATCACGTGGGTGAGCAGCCGGTCCCGGGAGATGGCCTCCTCCACGTTCTTGCCGCCGCTCCACTCCTGGAACTTGTCGAGAATCCAGGCGAGCTGGCCGACCGGGGAGTCGGTGAGGCCGTAGGCCAGGGTCTGCGGGCGGGTGGCCTGGATGCGCTGCCAGCCGATGCCGGTGTCGGCGAACTCCCCGCTGTGCGCCAGCTTGCCCAGGTCGCTCTCGTCCAGGCGCCCGATGGCCTCCGGGGCGTCCTGGGGCGGGAAGGTCACCAGCATGTTCAGGTGGACGCCGGCCACGTGCTCGGGGTCGGCCAGCCCCAGCTCCAGCGAGACGACCTTTCCCCAGTCGCCGCCCTGGGCGACGTAACGCTCGTAGCCGAGGCGGTTCATCAGCTCCGCCCAGGCGCGTGCGATCCGCCGCACGTCCCAGCCCGGCTCGGCAGTCGGGCCGGAGAAGCCGTAGCCCGGCATGGAGGGGACGACGACGTGGAAGGCGTCCGCCGGGTCGCCGCCGTGCGCGCGCGGGTCGCTCAGCGGCCCGATGACGTCGAGGAACTCGGCGACCGAGCCCGGCCAGCCGTGGGTGAGGATCAGCGGGATCGCGTCCGGCTCGGGCGAACGCACGTGAAGGAAGTGCACGTCGGCGCCGTCGATCGTGGTGACGAACTGGGGGAACGCGTTCAGCTCGGCCTCCGCGGCACGCCAGTCGTAGCCGTGGCGCCAGTGGTCGGTGAGCTCCTTGAGGTAGGACAGCGGCACTCCGCGGTCCCATCCGGATCCGGGTATCTCCGACGGCCACCGGGTCGCGTCGATCCGGCGGTTCAGGTCGTCGATGTCGGACTGGTCGATCTCGATACGGAAGGGACGCACAGTGAATCCACCCTCGTGATTGTGGGAGCGGGGCGGCGCGAGGCGGCCGCCCCGATGTGATCGGGGACCGTGCTCAGGCCGCTTCGGCCGGCGCGGCCGCGCCTTCCCGTGCGGAGAAGGACCGCACGGAGGACAGGAAGTTGCGGATCATCGGCATGCCGTGTTCGGTCCGGAAGCTCTCCGGATGGAACTGGACGGACTCCACCGGCAGCGAACGGTGGCGCAGGCCCATCACGTAGCCGTCGTCCGTGGAGCGCGCGGTGACCTCGAGGGACGGCGGGACCGTGCCCTCCGGCACGATCAGTGAGTGGTAGCGGGTCGCGGAGAACCCCGCGGGCAGCCCGGTGAACACTCCGCGCCCGTCGTGCGTGATCCGGCTCGTCTTCCCGTGCATGAGATGCCGGGCGGGGACGGTGGCGGCGCCGTAGGCGCGGGCGACGGCCTGATGCCCCAGACAGACCCCGAGCAGCGGGACCCGGCCGGCGAAGGCCTGGACGATCTCGACGTGCCCGGAGGTGTCGGGGTGGCCGGGGCCCGGCCCCAGCAGGACCGCGTCCGGCCGCATCAGCCCCATCTCGTCCGGGGTCATGAGATGCGACCGCACCATGACGGGCTCCGCGCCGGCGGACATCAGATACTGGCGCAGGATGTCGACGAAGCTGTCGAACGCGTCGACCACCAGGACCCGCGGGGCCTCGGTGCCTGCGCCGGATCCGTCGGGAGACCACAAGCTCACAGCAACTCCTCTCCGGTGACCGCCCAGTGAGTGGCGCTCATCTTGGCCAGCGTCTCGGTCCACTCCGCCCCCGGTTCGGAATCGGCGACGATTCCGGCCGAGGCCCGGGTGCGGTAGACGCCCTCGTGGTGGAAAAGGGTCCGGATGCACAGCGCGAGGTTGGTGTACCCGCCCACGTCGAGGAGGCCGAGCGCCCCGGCGTACAGGCCGCGGCGGCTGCGTTCGACGGACTCGATGATCTCCATGGCGCGGATCTTCGGCGCGCCCGTCATGGTGCCGGCGGGGAACAGGGCGGCGATGGTGTCGAAGGCATCGGTGTCCACCCGCGCCCGGCCGACGACCGTGGAGACCAGGTGCAGCACGTGGGAGTAGCCCTCCACGTCCAGCTGGTCGGGTACGTCGAGCGTGTTCGGCCGGGCGATCCGTCCGATGTCGTTGCGGCAGAGGTCCACCAGCATGGTGTGCTCGGCGATCTCCTTGGGATCCGACCTCAGCCGGACTCCCGCGGCGATGCCGCCGTCCGCGCCGGACCGCGGCACCGTGCCCGCGATCGGCCGCATCGTGACCTCGCCGTCCTCGATGCGTACGAACAGCTCGGGGCTGGCGCCGATCAGACGGTGCCCGTCGATGCCCGCCAGATACATGTACGGGGAGGCGTTCCGCCCGCGCAGGCGCTGGTAGACGTCCGCGGGGTCGGCCGTCGAGCGGATGGAGAGCTCGTGACCGATCTGCACCTGGTAGATGTCGCCGACGGCGATGTGCTTCAGACACCGCTCGACGTCGTTCGCGAACACTTCGGGGGCGCTGTCGTCGGTGACCGCGGAGGCGGGGAAGCCGTCTGCGGACGGATCGGGCCAGGCCTGCTCCACGTCGGCGAGGAGCCCGGTGACGGTCTCCGGCGCGAGGCCGGGCCAGTACGGGGACTCGTGGAGCAGCAGTTCGCATCGGCCGGTGGCGAGATCGGTGACCACGCTGCCCCGGTGCAGGACCATGCGTACGTCCGGCAGGCCAGGCCGGTTCTCGATGAGGTGGGGCAGGTCCTCGATGTAGCGGGCCGTGTCGTACCCGAAGAACCCGAGGAACCCGAAGCGGAAGCCGGACGCGGACCCCTCGGCGTCGAACATGTCCCGCATGGCCCGCAGCAGCGGCCACAACCCGCCCGCGGTACGCAGCCGCAGCCCCTGGGGGCCGTCCTCCAGGAGCGCGCCGGCCCGCTCCAGGAGCAGGCCCCGCAGGGCGGGTACGCCCTCGACGCGCACCACCCGGTCGGTGACCGAGAGCGAGAGCAGCGCGCCGAAGCCGACGAACTGGTGCCTGCGGTCGCGGGCCGGGCCGGCCGCGGACTCCAGGAGGTAGACCTCGTCGGGGCCGAAGTGCTCGGCCAGCGCGCGGTAGGCGGGCAGGGCGCCCGTCTCCTTCACATCGAGGCGTCGTGTCCGCACCCGCACCGGGGCCGAGACCACGCACTGGTCGGTCATCCTGGGTCCTCCCGGATCACGTGGTGATGGCGTAGCGGTGTGCCACCTGACGGGCGGTCAGCACCGCCCGGTCGGGGCCGGAGCGGTTGTCGACGACGCGCGCGGCCTTCCAGCTGACGAAGGAGCCGGTGTGGGTCACGGGGTCGAGGTCGGTGTCCACGACGATGCCGGCGTGCGCGCCGGTCCGCTCCCTGAGCCGGGCGGCGACGGCCTCGCCGATGCCCTGCCGTTCCCCCTCGGCGCCGGCCAGCAGGTCCATGCGCACGGTGACGGCGTCGCTGCCGTCGTCCTGCCGGTCGATGACGACCTGGTAGCCGAGGCAGCCGCCGACCCCGTCGAGGATCGCGGCCTCCAGCTCGGCGGGCTGGAGGGTCACGTCGCCCAGGGGGATGCGGTCCGCGACCCGGCCGATGACCTGGATCCGCGGTCCCGGCAGCGGCTCCCCGGGGCCCGCCGGGAGGATGCGGACCAGGTCCCCGGTGCGGTAGCGGATCAGTGGTTTGATGCCGTCCACCAGCATGGTGAGGACGAGTTCGCCCTCTCCCGTGTCGCCGACCACGGCGCCGGTGTCCGGTTCGACGAGTTCGGTCAAGTAGTTGGGCTGGGCGAGGTGGAGCGCTCCGGTGTCCGCTCCGGTGGCGATGCACAGGGCTTCCTGGGAGCCGTAGAGCGTGGGCCGCACGACGGCTTGCGGCCAGAGGGTCGCCACGTTGTCGGCGAACTGCGGGGTGCAGATCTCACCCAGCGTGAGGAAGAGCTTCACGGGAAGCCGGGCCAGGTCGTAGCCGTAGTGCAGGGCCGCCTTGGCAAGGCTCAGGCACAGCGCCGGAGCACAGACGACGACCTCGACCTCCAGCTCCTCGATCAGCCGCAGCGCCTTACGGAATCCCACCCTGGGGGACTCGGGCCAGATCTTGACGTGACAGGCCCCCAGCTCCGCTGCCACCGCGGTGAACACGTCCCCGAACGCGTACAGCTCCGACGGCCCCATCAGGCCCACGACGGGCATCCGCCCCCCGAACCTCGCTTCCAGCATGCGGCGCCAGGACTCCCGGACGGCGATGTTGCTGGTCGCGATGTCCTTCTCGCCGCGTGGGCACGGGGTGGCCGCCCCGGTGGTCCCGGTGGTCTCGTAGTAGATGCGTGCTTCGTGCAGCGGGCCCGACAGGACGTCGTGCATCTCCCGCCGCAGGTCGTCCTTGGTGGTGAAGGGCAGGTCCGCCAGGTTCGCGGGGGTGACGGCCTCGACGTCCACGCCTGCCAGATGGCGGCGGTAGAACGGCGAGCGGCGGGTGACGTGGCGCAGTACGGCCGTCAGCCGTTCGCCCTCCCAGCGCTCGCGGTCGGCGGCGGTGAGTTCGCCGCGGTAGAACGCGTCGCTCACCTGCCCGTAGGCGGACCAGAACTCGCTGTCCGCGTCGGGGTCCAGCGGCCCGGTCCCGCCGGGACCGGGCCGCCGGCCGTCTCTCACGGCTGTGCCTGGAGTTCGTTGAGCGCGAGGCCGACCCGCTCGTTGACCTCGTTGGAGGCCAGCACGTCCGAACGGCCGGTGAGCCGACGGTGTTCGTCGAGCAGTTCGATCATGTCCGTCATCCTCTCGACCAGGCGCGAGACGTTGGTGAGGCCCTCCTCGTCCTTGAGCGCGTCGCCCCGGTGCAGCGCGTGCACCGTCGCCGGGAAGCCGCTGCCCACCAGGATCATCCGGTTGAGCAGGGCATTGACGGTCAGCTGAGCCCATACCTCGCCGGCGCTGTAGCGGCGGGCGACCGAGATGATCCCCGCGACCTTGTTGCTCAGCGGCCGGTCGAAGCGCAGATAACCGACTCCGGCACGCTCGATGAAGGTCTGCATGAGGCTGGCCGTGCCGAATCCGTGCACGGGCGCCGCGAAGATGATCCCGTCCGCCGCGACCATCTTCGCCACGACCTCGGGCACCCCGTCGGCCAGGGTGCAGGCCACCGGCCTGTCGTTGCAGTCCCCGCAGGGCCCGCACCGCTCCATCCTGATCGAGCGCAGGTCGACGGCCTCGAAGTCGACGCCGCGGTTCTCTGCTACGCGTGCCGCGTGCCGCAGTACGTCGGCGGTGTTGCCGTCACGTTCCGAACCGTTGATCGCGAGGATCTTGAGTTGTGCGCTCACGAGGGGCCTCCTTGGTGAGTCAGGTGCGCTCGGCGGTCGGCTCGGGGGAACTGTCTGGCCGCCGCTGGTCCGGGAGCCGCAGGGCCGGCTCGGCGGGGGCGGGAGGAAGACCGCCCCGCGGCGGGCCGCCACGCTCGCCGAACCGGATGAGGGGCTTCTCGACGAGATAGAAGCTGATGGTCGCCAGCACGACGCTGATCGAGATCGTGAAGAGGAACAGTTCCCAGAACCCCATGTCACCCCGGAATTCCGGCGTTGGCACGGGAGACTTGCCGAAGATGCTGCCGTTCCTGAGCCAGAGGTTGATCACGATCTCGTGCCAGAGGTAGACGCCGAGGGAGATCTGGCCGAGGAAGAGGATCGGCTTGCTGGTGAAGAGCGCGTCCGAGAACCGGGACTCGGCGCCGGGGACCGTCATCGGTGCCAGGAGCAGCAGGGTGAAGGAGGTCAGGATGAAGTGGTCGACGAGCTCCTGGGCCAGGGCCGCGTTGTCGCCCATGCCCGGGATGCCGATGGGCTTGGTGGCGTAGAGGAGGTACAGCGGGATGAGCGGGACCCAGCAGATCAGCGGGCGCCGGATCACGAAACGGTAGAAGCCCGGGGTCCCTGGCGTCGCCTCGGCGTACGCGGAGTAGATGGCCAGTGCCATGCCCGCGGCGAAGCAGCCGGCGTAGTAGGGCGGCCAGTACCACTGCATCGTCGCGCCGGTGGAGGGGAGGTTGGTGTACGTGACCCAGCCGATGGCCATGACTTCCAGCGCGGCCAGCGGCAGCAGGAGGCGGCGTGCCTTCTGCCCGGGAGTGCTGCCGCCCCGCGCGAGCCGGTGGCCGATCCAGGCGATCAGCGGCAGGGCGAGGTAGAACGTGAACTCGGCGGGGACCGTCCAGGTGGGCTCGATGCCGTGCATCGGCTGGCCCTCGGGCAGATAGAAGTGCATGAGCAGCACGGGCCGCAGGACGTCGCTGACGCTGTCGATCTCGAACCAGTTGTAGCCGGGGATTGCGAAGACGAGCAACAGGTAGTAGGCGGGCAGGATGCGCAGGGCCCGGCGTTTGAGGAACCGTCCGGTGGCGGGCCGCTTCGTCCCACTGATGGTGACGCGGGCGTAGGGCTTGTACAGCATCATTCCGGACAGAGCGAAGAAGGGGGGAAGGCATACCCCCAGACCGTCCGCGAGGACGCCCCAGAACGGTTTGCCCGGCTCACCGACGAAGCTGCCCACTCCGGCCTGGAAGGCGACGTGGTAGACGACCACACCCAGCGCGAGGACACCTCGCAGTCCCTCGAACTTCGGTATTCGCTTGCTTTTTGCGCCACCTGCGTCGCGAAGGACGTCCCCCATGGAACAGTCCCCTTTCCCTTGGCACTTGCTCGTTGACTTCCCGAAATAGTCGGGTCTGCGGAGTGTGAGCCGCATCTCCAATCGTGCTGTTCCGGTGCTCAGGACGACTTGTTTCGGCCTGAGTGGGAAGGCAGCCACCCCCGCCGCCCCGCCTCGGCCAGACCGGGGGCCGAGGAGTCCCGTTCCGAGAGGATCGGAGTGATCTCCGGCGGCCAGGCGATGCCCACCTCCGGATCCAGCGGATTCAAGCCATGTTCGAGCCGGGGGTCGTAGGCCGCCGAGCACAGGTAGACGATCACCGCCTCGTCGCTCAGCGTGAGGAATCCGAAGCCCAGCCCCGCGGAGACGTACAGCGCCCGTCCGTTCTCCTCGCCGAGCTCCACGGTCCGCCAGCCGCCGAAGGTGGGCGACCCCACCCGGATGTCGACCACGGCGCCGAACACGCTGCCGCGCAGGCAGCTGAAGTACTTGGCCTGGCCGGGTACGCCCCCGGCGAAGTGGATGCCCCGCAGCACCCCGTGGGAGGAGATCGCGCAGTTCGCCTGCCGCAGGTCGAAGGAGTGGCCTACGGTGCGGCGGAAGGGCTCGCCCTGGAACCACTCGCGAAACGAGCCCCGTTCGTCACGGAAGACCTGCTTCTCCTCCGTCCACGCTCCCGAGATCCCGATCGGCTTCATCGCTGGCCCCTTCTCTCGACTTCTCTCGACGACTCGCGGGAGGCGGCCGAGGGGTCCGCCGGGCCCGTGGGAACGCCGCAGTCTAGATGCGGCGGCACCGGGGGCAGGGGGGTGCGGACGACGTCCGCCCCACCTCAGCACACCGGGAGATGCAGGTCGGTGACGGGCGACGTGACGATGCAACGGTCCGAGGCCCGGTTGCCCGGACGACGGCCCACAGAGCCATCGGAGCAACGGAGGCGGACCGCAGATGACCAAGCACGCCCGTGACCGCGCGGTAGTCCTCGGCGCAGGGATGGCGGGGCTGCTCGCCGCGCGCGTCCTGTCCGAGACGTACAAGGAAGTGCTGGTGATCGACCGGGACCGGTTGGGCGGCACGGAGCAGCGCCGCGGTGTCCCGCACGGACGCCACGCCCATGCGCTGCTGGCCAAGGGACAGCAGATCCTCAACGAACTCTTCCCCGGACTCGACACCGAACTCACCTCGGCCGGAATCCCCGCCGGGGACATCGCCGGGAACCTGCGGTGGTACTTCAACGGCCGCCGGCTCCAGCCCTTCGACACCGGGCTGATCAGCGTCTCGGCGACGAGGCCCGAGCTGGAGTCCCACGTGCGCGCACGGGTCGCCGCGCTGCCACAGGTGAAGATCATGGACGGGTGCGTGATCCGGGGCCTGACCGCCTCGGCCGACCGCAGCCGCGTCACCGGTGTCGAGGTGGTCGACGAGTCGGGTACGGACACCCCGACGCGCCTGGAGGCCGACCTCGTCGTCGACGTCACGGGGCGCGGCTCGCGGACTCCCGCCTGGCTGGAGGAGTTCGGATACGAGCGGCCCGCGGAGGACCGCTTCAAGATCGATCTGGCGTACACCACGCGCCACTTCAAGCTCAAGGAAGACCCCTACGGCACGGACCTGTCGATCAACCCGGTGGCATCGCCGAGCAACCCGCGCGGCGCGTTCTTCCCCCGGCTCGCGGACGGCAGCTCCCAGCTCTCCCTCACCGGAATCCTCGGCGACCACCCGCCCACCGACGACGAGGGCTTCCTGGCGTTCGCCAAGTCGCTTGCCGCGCCGGAGATCTACCGGGCCGTCCGCGATGCCGAACCTCTCGACGAACCGGTCACCTTCCGCTTCCCGGCGAGCGTCCGCCGCCGTTACGAGAGGCTGCGCCGTTTCCCCGGCGGGTTCCTCGTCATGGGCGACGGCGTGTGCAGCTTCAACCCCGTCTACGGCCAGGGCATGACGGTCGCCGCCCTGGAGGCCGTGGCGCTGCGGGACCACTTGCGCGACGCCCCGGACCCCGACGCCCTGCGCTTCTTCCGGCGTATCTCCACGGTCATCGACGTTCCGTGGGACATCGCCGCCGGAGCGGATCTGAACTTCCCCGGGGTGGAGGGCCCCCGCACCATGAAGGTGAAGATGGCCAACGCCTACATGGCCCGCCTGCACGCAGCGGCAGCCGTCGACGGCGCGGTGACCGGGGCGTTCTTCCGGGTGGCCGGGCTGGTGGACCCCCCGCAGGCCCTGATGCGCCCCTCCCTCGCCCTGCGGGTCATGCGCAACTCCTCGGCGAAGCCGTCGGTCCCTTCGGGCGCCGCCGTATGACCGCGCGGCCCGTCCGGGGCGGCTGCCGGGGCCAGGAGCCGACATGCGGGTGATGATCACGGTGTTCCCGGCGCGGGCGCACTTCCTGCCGCTGGTGCCCTATGCCTGGGCCCTGCAGAGCGCGGGCCACGAGGTATGTGTCGTGGCGCCCCCGGGCTATCCCACCGGGGTGGCCGACCCCGACTTCCACGAGGCCGTCACCGCGGCCGGCCTGAAGTCGGTGACCTGCGGGCAGCCGCAGCCGCTGGCGGTCCACGACCGCGACGACCCCGGCTACGCGGCGATGCTGCCGACCGCGGCGGAGTCGGAGCGCTACGTGGCGGCCCTCGGGATCAGCGAGAAGGAGCGCCCCACCTGGGACGTCTTCTACCACTTCACCTTGCTGGCGATCCGCGACTACCATCCGCCGCGGCCGCGGCAGGACGTGGACCAGGTGATCGAGTTCGCCCGGATCTGGCAGCCCGATCTGGTGCTGTGGGACGCCTGGTTCCCCTCGGGCGCGATCGCGGCGCGGGTCAGCGGCGCCGCGCACGCGCGGGTGCTCGTAGCCCCCGACTACACCGGCTGGGTCACCGAGCGGTTCGCCGCCGCGGGCCCCGCGGCGGGGGCCGACCTCCTGGCCGAGACGATGCGGCCGCTGGCCGAGCGGTACGGCGTGGAGGTCGACGACGATCTCCTGCTCGGACAGTGGACGGTCAATCCGTTCCCGGCGCCGATGAACCCGCCGACCCGGCTCACGAACGTTCCGGTGCGCTACGTGCCCTACACCGGTGCCAGCGTCATGCCCGCGTGGCTGTACGCGCGGCCGTCGCGGCCGCGGGTGGCGCTGTCGCTCGGAGTGTCCGCGCGGGCGTTCCTCAAGGGTGACTGGGGGCGTACCGCCAAACTGCTGGAAGCGGTCGCGGAGCTGGACATCGAGGTGATCGCCACGCTCAACGACAACCAACTGGCGGAGAGCGGGCCGCTGCCGGACAACGTCCACACCCTCGACTACGTACCGCTCGACCAGTTGCTGCCCACCTGCTCGGCCGTCATCCACCACGGATCGACGGGCACCTTCGCCGCGGCGAGCGCGGCCGGGCTGCCCCAGGTGGTCTGCGACACCGACGAGCCCCTCCTGCTCTTCGGCGAGGACACCCCCGACGGCATCGCGTGGGACTTCACCTGCCAGAAGCAGCTCACCGCGACGCTCACCTCCCGCGTGGTCACCGACTACGGGGCGGGGGTGCGCGTCGACCACCAGAAGCAGTCCGCCGGACAGATCCGTGAGCAACTACGCAGGGTGCTCACCGAACCTTCCTTCCGCGAGGGCGCTCGACGGATCCGGGAAGACCGGAATTCCGCCCCCAGCCCGGTCGAACTCGTATCGCTCCTGGTAGAACTGACGAAGCGTCATCGCCGTGACAAGGAGGCGGACCGATGAGGATGCTGGTGACGGGCGGAGCGGGTTTCATCGGCTCGCAGTTCGTGCGGGCCACACTGCACGGCGAGCTGCCGGGTTCCGAGGACGCCCGGGTGACGGTCCTGGACAAGCTGACGTACTCCGGCAATCCGGCCAACCTCACCTCCGTCGCGGCCCATCCGCGGTACACCTTCGTCCAGGGCGACACCGTCGACCCGCGCGTCGTCGACGAGGTGGTCGCCGGCCACGACGTCATCGTCCACTTCGCGGCGGAGTCGCACGTGGACCGCTCGATCGACACCGCCACCCGGTTCGTCACGACCAACGTGCTCGGGACCCAGACGCTGCTGGAAGCGGCTCTCCGGCACGGGGTCGGCCGGTTCGTGCACGTGTCGACCGACGAGGTCTACGGGTCGATCGCCTCCGGCTCATGGACCGAGGACACCCCGCTCGCCCCCAACGTCCCCTACGCGGCGTCGAAGGCGGGTTCGGACCTGATGGCGCTCGCCTGGCACCGCACCCGGGGCCTGGACGTCGTCGTCACCCGGTGCACCAACAACTACGGTCCCTACCAGTACCCCGAGAAGGTGATCCCGCTCTTCGTCACCAACATCCTCGACGGCTTGCGGGTGCCCCTGTACGGGGACGGCGCCCACCGCCGGGACTGGCTGCACGTGTCCGACCACTGCCGGGCCATCCAGATGGTCATGAACTCCGGCCGGGCCGGGGAGGTCTACCACATCGGCGGCGGCACCGAACTCTCCAACGAGGAACTCACCGGCCTGTTGCTCACGGCGTGCGGCACCGACTGGTCCTGCGTGGACCGGGTGGCCGACCGGCAGGGGCACGACCGCCGCTACTCGCTCGACATCACGAAGATCCGGCAGGAACTGGGCTACGAGCCCCTGGTCGCCTTCGAGGACGGCCTGGCCGCGACGGTGAAGTGGTACCACGAGAACCGTTCGTGGTGGCAGCCGCTGAAGGAAGCGGCCGGCCTCCTGGACGCCGTCGGCTGACGGCAGCCACCGCTAGGAACACCCCAGGAAAGGAGCCACCTCCGTGACAGCAGTCAAGGAGCCGACGTCCCGCGCAGGACGGCGGGAGTGGATCGCTCTCGTCGTCCTCTCCTTGCCCACGATGCTGTTGATGCTGGACATCAACGTCCTCATGCTGGCCTTGCCGCAGTTGAGCGAGGATCTCGGCGCGAGCAGCACGCAACAGCTGTGGATCACCGACATCTACGGATTCGCGATCGCCGGCTTCCTGGTGACCATGGGCACCCTCGGCGACCGGATCGGCCGCCGCAGGCTCCTGCTCGGGGGCGCGGCCGTCTTCGCGGTCGTGTCCGTCGTCGCCGCGTTCTCCGACAGCGCGGCGATGCTCGTCGTCAGCCGCGCCGTGCTCGGCGTCGCCGGGGCCACGGTGATGCCCTCGACGCTCGCGCTCATCAGCAACATGTTCGAGGACCCCAAGGAGCGGGGCACCGCCATCGCCATGTGGGCGAGCGCCATGATGGCCGGAGTCGCCCTCGGGCCCGCCGTCGGCGGCCTGGTCCTCGCCGCGTTCTGGTGGGGATCGGTGTTCCTCATCGCCGTTCCGGTGATGCTGCTGGTGGTGGTCACCGGCCCCGTGCTGCTCACCGAGTCCCGCGACCCGGACGCCGGACGGCTGGACCTGCTGAGCGCGGGGCTCTCCCTCGCGACCGTGCTGCCGGTGATCTACGGACTGAAGGAGCTGGCCCGGACCGGGTGGGACCCGCTCGCCGCCGGCGCGGTGGTCCTCGGCGTGATCTTCGGCGCGCTGTTCGTCCAGCGCCAGCGGCGGTTGGCCGACCCCATGCTGGACCTCGGCCTCTTCGCCGACCGCACCCTGCGGGCGGGTCTGACGGTCAGTCTGGTCAACGCCGTCATCATGGGCGGGACCGGACTGATGGTCGCCCTGTACCTCCAGACGATCGCCGGTCACTCCCCGTTGGCCGCCGGGCTGTGGCTGCTGATCCCGGCCTGCATGCTCGTCGTGGGCGTACAGCTGTCGAACCTGCTGGCCCAGCGGATGCCCCCTTCCCGGGTGCTGCTGGGGGGACTGCTGATCGCGGCCGTCGGACAGCTCCTGATCACCCAGGTGGACACCGAGGACACCGCCCTCCTCATCGCGGCCACCACCCTGATCTACTTCGGCGCCTCACCGGTGGGGCCGATCACCACGGGCGCGATCATGGGAGCCGCGCCCCCGGAGAAGGCGGGTGCCGCCTCGTCGCTGTCCGCCACCGGCGGCGAGTTCGGAGTGGCGCTCGGCATCGCGGGCCTGGGGAGTCTGGGCACCGTCGTGTACAGCGCCGGGGTCGAGGTGCCGGACGCGGCCGGGCCCGCCGACGCCGACGCCGCGCAGGAGAGCATCGCCGGCGCCCTGCACACGGCCGGTCAGCTGGCACCGGGCAGCGCCGACGCCCTGCTGGACTCCGCGCGCGCGGCCTTCACCAGCGGCGTGCAGTCCGTCGCCGCCGTCTGCGCCGTGTTCTCCCTGGCGCTCGCCGTCCTCATCGGCACCCGGCTGCGGGACATTTCCGCGATGGACCACGGGCACGGCGAGGAACCGGCCGAGAACGACGCTCAACCGGCCACATGAGCGCACTTCCGGAGATGCAACGGCCGCCGTCGAGGTATGAGGATCACCTTCCGGGGTGCACCTGCACGGCAACGGAGGCGTAGTGGAGTACTGGAACAGCACGGCGGAGACCATGCCCCGCCAGGAACTCGAACAGTGGAAGTGGCGCAGGCTCCAGGCCGCCATGGACCACGCCAGAAGGCTTTCGCCCTTCTGGCGGGAACGACTCCCCGAGAACATCACCTCCATGGCGGACTACGCGGCGCGGGTGCCTCTCCTGCGCAAGGCCGACCTCCTCGCCGCGGAAGCCGCGTCTCCCCCTTACGGCACCTGGCCCTCGCTGGATCCGGCGCTCGGAGTGCGCCATCACCAGACCAGCGGCACCAGCGGTAACCCCCCCATCCGGACGTTCGACACCGAACGCGACTGGGCCTGGTGCGTGGACACGTTCTGCACGGCGCTCCACAGCATGGGCGTGCGCCCGCACCACAAGGGTCTGGTGGCGTTCGGCTACGGGCTGTTCGCCGGTTTCTGGGGCATGCACTACGGCCTCGAGCGCATGGGCGCCACGGTCATCCCGGCCGGCGGCCTCGACTCCCGCTCCCGGGTACGGCTGCTGGTCGACTACCAGATCGAGGTGCTCGGCCTCACACCGAGCTATGCGATGCGGCTGATCGAGACGGCCCGCGAGATGGGCATCGACCTCGCCCGCGAGGCTAACGTCCAGATCATCCTGGCCGGGGCGGAGCCGCGCTCCGCGTTCACCACCCGCACCATCGAGGAGGCCTTCGGCGCCCGGGTCTTCAACGCCGCGGGCACCACTGAGTTCGGGGGGGTGTTCATGTTCGAGTGCACCGCCCGGCGCGAGGCCTGCCACATCATCGAACCCTCGTGCATCGAGGAGGTGCTCGACCCGGTGACGGAACAGCCCGTCGGCTACGGCGAGGAGGGCGTCCGAGTCACCACCGGGCTGAACCGTGAGGGGATGCAGCTCTTCCGGCACTGGACCGAGGACGTCGTGGTCAAGCGGCCCCACACCGAGTGCGGCTGCGGCCGGACGTGGGACTTCTACGACGGCGGCATCCTTCGGCGCGTGGACGACATGCGCAAGATACGCGGGGTCTCGATCACCCCGGTGATGATCGAGGATGTGCTGCGCGGCTTCGACGAGGTGAACGAGTTCCACTCGTCCATCCGGACCGTCCGCGGACTCGATACGATCCACGTCAAGGTCGAGGCGGGAGACATCTCGGGTGAGGCGGCCGAGAGCCTGTGCGGCCGCATCACCGAGGAGTTCAAGCGTGAGATAGGCATACGGCCCCAGGTGGAGCTGACCCCCGCGGGCAGCCTCCCCCGATCGAAGTGGAAGGCGGCACGACTTCATGACGAGCGCGAACTCGCCCCTCAGGCCTGAGCAGGTGGAGCAGCTCCTGGTGAGCTACCGGAGCCTGGGCCTGCTGGAGCAGAGCTGCGCGGTCCCGGCCGTGCTCGCCGCGGTCAGGGCCGCCCGTGCGGAACTCCGTATCGCCCTGGACGGCCAGGGCGTGGAGTTCGAGTACTACCGGGGGCACGACGACAGCCTCGTGGCCTGAACCCACCCCCGGTCCGCCGGGTCAGACGAAAGGGAGACCGGTGCCCCACGGTGCAGAGCGCGAAGCGAGCCCGGCCGAGGAGAGCGCCGGCACCCGGCCGCTGACCGGCGAGGAGTATCTGGAGAGCCTGCGGGACGCGCGGGAGGTGTACCTCGACGGCAGCCGCGTCAAGGACGTCACCGCGCATCCCGCGTTCCACAACCCGGCCCGGATGACGGCCCGGCTGTACGACAGCCTGCACGACCCCGCCCAGAAAGCGGTCCTGACGGCGCCCACCGATGCCGGTGACGGTTTCACCCACCGCTTCTTCACCGCACCGCGCAGCGTCGACGACCTGGTCAAGGACCAGGCCGCCATCGCATCCTGGGCGCGCAAGAGCTACGGCTGGATGGGGCGCAGCCCCGACTACAAGGCGTCGTTCCTCGGCACGCTGGGGGCCAACGCCGACTTCTACGAGCCCTTCGCGGACAACGCCCGGCGCTGGTACCGGGAGTCGCAGGAGAAGGTGCTGTACTGGAACCATGCCTTCCTTCACCCGCCGGTCGACCGCTCGCTGCCCGCCGACGAGGTGGGCGACGTCTTCATCCACGTCGAGCGGGAGACCGACGCGGGCCTGGTGGTGAGCGGGGCCAAGGTCGTCGCGACCGGATCGGCCCTCACCCACGCGGCGTTCATCTCGCACTGGGGACTTCCCATCAAGGACCGGAAGTTCGCCCTGGTGGCCACCGTGCCGATGGACGCGGACGGCCTCAAGGTGATCTGCCGTCCCTCCTACTCCGCAAACGCGGCGACCACGGGCAGCCCGTTCGACAACCCGCTGTCCTCACGGCTGGACGAGAACGACGCCATCCTCGTACTCGACCAGGTGCTGATCCCCTGGGAGAACGTGTTCGTCTACGGCAACCTGGGCAAGGTACATCTCCTCGCCGGACAGTCCGGGATGATCGAACGCGCCACCTTCCACGGGTGCACCCGGCTCGCCGTGAAGCTGGAGTTCATCGCCGGGCTGCTGGCCAAGGCGCTGGACATCACCGGGGCGAAGGACTTCCGCGGTGTGCAGACCCGGCTCGGAGAAGTCCTGGCCTGGCGCAACCTCTTCTGGTCACTGTCGGACGCGGCGGCCCGCAACCCCGTCCCCTGGAAGAACGGCACGCTCCTGCCCAACCCTCAGGCGGGTATGGCCTACCGCTGGTTCATGCAGATCGGCTACCCGCGGGTCCTGGAGATCGTCCAACAGGACGTGGCCAGCGGCCTCATGTACGTCAACTCCTCCACGGAGGACTTCCGCAACCCCGAGACCGGCCCCTACTTGGAGAAGTACCTCCGGGGCAGCGACGGCGCAGGCGCCGTCGAGCGTGTCAAGGTGATGAAGCTGCTGTGGGACGCGGTGGGATCCGACTTCGGCGGCCGGCACGAACTCTACGAGCGGAACTACTCCGGGAACCACGAGAACACCCGGATCGAGTTGCTGCTGTCGCAGACGGCGAGCGGCAAACTGGACTCGTACATGGACTTCGCCCAGGCATGCATGGACGAGTACGACCTGGACGGCTGGACCGCTCCCGACCTGGAGTCGTTTCACGCGATGCGTTCCGCCTCCCGCGACCTTCTCGGAGGGCTGTAGTTCCCCGACGGTGTACTGCGGCCCCCGGACGCGATGTCCGGGGGCCGCAGTACACCGTCGGGGCGGCTGGTGCTCAGCCGCGCAGGAATCCGATGAGCTCGGGGGCGAGCTTCTTGGGCGCCATGGCGACGGCACCGTGGTTGAGCCCGTTCAGGGTGCGGTGGCTCGCGTCGGGGAGGACTCCGGTGAGTTCCTTCGCGGCACGCTGGAAACCGTCGGGGCTCTTGGAACCGGTCAGCACCAGGGTCGGGGCCGACGCCGCCGACCACGGCTCGGCGGGGAGCGGCTTGCCCTGCTGGGTGTCGCCCATCACCGCGATGTCGTAGGGAAGCGTGTTGGCCAGACCCTTGAGGTTGGACCAGACACCGGGCATCAGGCGCATGGCGCCGACCATGAAGGAGGGCATGCCCTGTGCCTTGACCATGAAGGCCTTGACCGCGTCGCTGCGTCGGTCCTCCGCCAGAAGGCTGTCGATCTGACCGCCGAAGCCGGCGGGCGGGCCGAAGCCGTCCGAGGTGACGGAGAACGGCGGCTCGTAGACCGCGAGCTTGTTCACCTTCAGGCCGGCGGCGGCGGCTCGCAGGGCGAGCACCGCGCCGGAAGAGCTGCCGAACAGGGAGGCCGAACCGCCGACCTGGTCGATCAGCGCCGCGATGTCCTCGATCTCGCGCTCGACCGCGTACGCCGGACCGTCGGCGCTGGCGCCGCGGCCCCGACGGTCGTAGTTGACGACCGTGAAGTGCTCGGCGAGGAGACCGGCGAGCTTCTTGGCGTCGGAGCGGTCGGCCAAGGCGGAGGCCACCAGGATCACCGCCGGCCCCTCGCCCGACTTGTCGAAGGCGATCGTGGTGCCGTCGGCCGATACCGTCGTTGATTCCACCTTGGCTGCTTTCTCACGGGTTGAAGACATAGCTTCCCTCAGATCACATTGTGGGGCGTGCTGCCGACAGTGGAGACCGGCGTCCGGAGGAAAAGTAATCGGTCCTGCCAGAATTGGGGGTTCCGGAGGGCACGCCGACCGCTGCACGACGGCGCGCCCCGACCTTCCGGACATTGTCGTGCCCTCAGATGTGTTTCGCATCTTCAGGAGTGCTCAGTGATCCGTGAGGTGAGAAAGGGACGGTGGTCCGGTCAGTCGTTGCCGCGCGGGCTGTTCTGGTAAGCGGCCAGACGCCACTGCCCGTCCTGTTCGACGGCCAGCCAGGAGGCCCGGACGGCGCCGTCGCCGCTCGCCTCGGTCTCCCCCGGGGCGAGGATGCCGCCCTCGGTGATGAGCAGGGCGATGCCGTCGCCGAGCAGGCGCGCGTCGATGGGGCTGCCGATGACACGGGTGCCCTTGTACGGGCCCGCGAAGGCGGCCGCCATGTGGGTGCGGATGTTCTCGCGGCCCTTGCGGAAGAGGCCGGGGAGGATCATCGTCCCGTCCTCGGCGAAGACGTCGGCGAACCGGTCGGCGTCGTGGTCGGCCCAGGCGGCCACGATGCGCGCCGGCAGAGCGGCTACCGCTGCCAGGGCGGCGTCGGGAGCGGAGGTGGTCGAGTCGGTGCTGGTCATATCGCGGTTCCCGTCCGTTGGTTGGCGGTTTCGGCACGGCCCGCAGCCCTGCCCGAGCCCGACGCTGGCAGGCGGCCCCGTCATCAGGCATCTCCTGCGTTGCGCCCCACGCCAGTCACTTCACGGCCAGAACAAGTCGCGCATTCTGGAAGAAGCTGAGGCCCGCGACCCGGTGCGACGATCTGCGGTGTCACGGAGTTCGCACACGTTTACGCACGGAGGCTCGATGCCCGCTGTCAATGGATCGGTGCAGTCAGGCCAGTCGCACCGACGCTCCGTCGTGGCGACGGTGGTGGGCAACTTCGTGGAGTCGTTCGACTGGCTCGCCTACGGGCTCTTCGCTCCTCTCTTCGCGGCTCAGTTCTTCCCCTCGTCCAACCAGTTCACCTCCCTGCTCGGCGCGTTCGCGGTCTTCGGCACGGGCATGCTCTTCCGGCCGATCGGCGGGGTCCTGCTGGGCCGCCTCGCCGACCGGCGCGGCCGGCGCCCCGCCCTGATGCTGGCGATCGGACTGATGACCGGCGGCTCGACCCTGATCGCCGTCGTCCCCACCTACGAGCACATCGGGATCCTCGCCCCGCTGCTTCTGCTGCTCGCCCGGCTCGCCCAGGGAGTCTCCTCGGGCGGGGAATGGACAGCGGCGGCCACCTACCTGATGGAGATCGCGCCGAAGAACCGCCGGTGCCTCTACAGCAGCCTCTTCTCCGTGACGACCATGGCGGGCCCCTTCGTCGCATCGCTGCTGGGCGCGGGCCTCGGCGTGTGGCTGGGAACCGCGACGATGGAGGCCTGGGGCTGGCGGGTGCCGTTCCTCCTCGGCGGCGTCTTCGGCGTGATCCTGCTGTTCCTGCGCCGTCGGCTCACCGAGACCGAGGTCTTCCGCCGGGAGGTGCGGCCCCGGGCCCGGCGCGGCTCACTGGGCCAGCTGATCGGAGCCCACCGCCCCCAGGTGCTGCTGGCCGTGATGCTGGTGGCCGGACTGGGCGTCATCGGCGGAACGTGGTCGACCGCGGTCCCGGCGATGGGCCACCGTCTGATCGGCTCGCAGACGATGTTCTGGGTGGTGGTCTGTGTGACCGGCTCGGTCATCCTGCTGCAGGTACCCATAGGGCTGCTCGCCGACCGGGTGGAACCGGGCAGGTTCCTGATCGTCTCCAGCGTCGTCTTCGCCGCTGTGGGCTCGTACGCCTACCTCACCGTCCAGGACTCCTTCGCGAGCCTGGCGTTCACGTACAGCACCGGAGTGATCTTCCTCGGCTGCGTCACCATGGTGCTGCCGAAGATGCTCTCCAGAATCTTCCCTCCGCAGATACGCGGCCTGGGCATCGGGCTGCCGCACGCCTCGACCACCGCACTCCTCGGCGGGGCGGGGCCACTGCTGGCCGCCTACTCCGACGAGCGAGGCGCCTCGGGCTGGTTCATCGCCGCCGTGATGGCCGCGGTCCTGCTCGCCTGGCCGGCCACCCTGTGGGAGCGACGGCTGTTCCGCGCCCGGACGGCCCCGGGAAGCGAGCCGGTTCCCGAATCCGCCGTCGCCCGCCCCGTCGGGTGACCGTCCGCACTTCTGCATCCCGTCCGGCACCGAGCGCCGGCGACCTTCCCGACTGAGAGGTTGACATCATGACGACGTCCGACACCACCGACCGGTCCCAGGACGGCGTGCCGCCGCTCTCCTTCCACCAGGAGTTCCTGTGCATGTTCGACAGCGGGAACGACGGCGCCGACGTGGGGCCGTTCGGCCCCATGTACCACATCGTCGGAGCCTGGCGGCTGACCGGCGGGATCGACGAGGAGACCCTGCGCGAGGCGCTGGGTGACGTCGTCGTGCGCCACGAGGCCCTGCGCACATCGCTGGTCCGCGAAGGTGGCACGCACCGGCCGGAGATCCTGCCTGCGGGGCCCGCCGCGCTGGAGGTCCGTGATCTCGGCGACGTCGACGAGTCGGAGCGGGTGCGGCGCGGTGAGGAACTGCTCAACGAGGTGGAGTCGACCGGTCTGAGCGTGCGGGAGCTGCCCCTGCTGCGGGCCGTGCTCGGACGCTTCGACCAGAAGGACGCGGTGCTGGTCCTCATCGCCCACCACACCGCCGCGGACGCCTGGGCCATGCACGTCATCGCCCGCGACCTGCTCAACCTGTACGCCGCCAGGCGCGGGAACCCGGTTCCCCCGCTCCCCGAGCCGGCCCAGCATGCCGAGTTCGCCCGCTGGGAGCGCGAGGCGGCCGAGGCACCGCGGGTCGCGGTCTCGAAGGAATTCTGGCGCAAGCGCCTCCAGGGCGCGCGGATCATCGGGCTGGAGACGGACATACCGCGCTCGGCGGGGCTGCCCAAGGGCACCGCGTGGCAGCGCTTCGCCGTACGCGGGGAACTGGCCGACGCCGTGGTGGAGTTCTCACGGGCCGCCAAGTGCTCCCCGTTCATGACCATGTTCGCCGCCTACCAGGTGCTGCTGCACCGCAGGACGGGCGAGCTGGACATCACCGTGCCGACCTTCTCCGGGGGGCGCAACAACTCGCGGTTCGAGGACACCGTCGGTTCCTTCATCAACTTCCTGCCGCTGCGTACCGACCTCTCCGGATGCGCATCCTTCCGCGAGGTCGTGCTGCGCACCCGCACCACCTGCGGAGAGGCGTTCACCCACGAGCTGCCCTTCTCCCGGCTGATCCCGGAGGTGCCGGAGCTGATGGCGTCGGCGGCCTCCGACAACCACCAGATCTCCGTCTTCCAGGCCGTGCACGCGCCCGCGTCCGAGGGGCCCGAGCAGGCCGGGGACCTGACGTACTCGAAGATCTGGGAGCGGCAGCTGTCGCAGGCGGAGGGCTCCGACATCCCCGACGGGGTGCTGTGGTCGATCCACATCGACCCCTCGGGCTCCATGGCCGGCAGCCTCGGGTACAACACCAACCGCTTCAAGGACGAGACGATGGCGGCCTTCCTGGCCGACTACCTCGACGTGCTCGAGAACGCGGTGGCCCGGCCGGACGCCCCCTTCACCTCCTGAGACAGTTCCGGCGGCGGCGAACCCGCCCGAAGAAAGGAAAGCCAGTGTCCACCGTTTCCGACACAGCGGCCGGCTCCTCCCTGGAGGAGAAGGTCACCCGGATCTGGACGGGTGTTCTCGGCACGTCCGGTGAGGAAGGCGCGACGTTCATCGAGCTCGGAGGGCAGTCGGTCTCGGCCGTGCGCATCGCCACGCGTATCCAGGAGGAGCTCGACATCTGGGTCGACATCGGCGTCCTCTTCGACGACCCGGATCTGCCTACCTTCATCGCGGCGGTCGTCCGGACGGCCGACGCCGCGGGCGGCGAGGGCTCCGGAACGCAGTGAGACTCGCCGGGCGCCGTCTCCCCGCGGCGCCCGGTTTCACATGGCTGAGGCGGTTCACCCGGTACCGGGTGAACCGCCTCAGCCATGTGAAACCGGGCCTGGTCAGCGCAGCTGGATGTCCGTCTCCCGGGCGATCGCCCGGAGGAACTCGCCGCGGGACAGCGCGTCGGCGACCAGCTCGATGTCGTCGGCCATGTACCGGTCGACGCCCAGCGTCGGAACCAGCCGGCGCACCGCTTCGTACGTGGCCTTCGCCGCCGGGCTCAAGCCGTCGAACCGGCCGGAGATGTCGACCGCCTGGGCGGCGGCCAGGTACTCCACCGCGAGGATCTTGTTGTTGTTCGACAGGACCCGGCGGGCGTTGCGGGCCGAGATCAGGCCCATGCTCACCACGTCCTGGTTGTCGCCGTTGGACGGGACGCTCTGGGTGCTGGCCGGGCCGATCGTCCGGTTCTCGGCCACCAGTGCGGTGGCCGGGTACTGGGCGCCGGCGAATCCGCTGTGCAGCCCCGGGTCCCCGGAGACGAGGAACTCCGGGAGGCCGTAGCTGAGGTGCCGGTTCAGGACCCGGTTGATCTGCCGCTCGGCCAGGACGCCGAGCTGGGTGAGCGCGATGGTCACGAAGTCCATCGCGAACGCGATCGGCTGACCGTGGAAGTTCGCCCCGTGGAAGATCTCCTTGCCCTCGAAGAAGAGCGGGTTGTCGTTGGCCGAGTTGAGCTCGATGCGCAGCTTGTGCCGCGCGTGGTACAAGGTGTCGCGCACCGCCCCGACGACCTGGGGGATGGCCCGCAGCGAGTAGGCCTTCTGCAGGTAGATCTCCGAGCGCTGGACGTCCTTGCCGGCCTCCTTGTCCTTCTGGAGTTCTCGGCGCAGGTCGGCGTGCTCGACCGTCAGTCCGCTGCCCCGCATCAGGGCCCGCATGTTGGCGGCGGTGTCGATCTGGCCCTCGTGCGGGCGGGCTATGTCGTGCCCCTCCGCGAGGAAGGGGCTGGTCGATCCGCGTACCGCCTCGATGAGCAGAGCCGTCACGATCTCGGCCTGCTGGGCCTGCTCCAGGGCCCGTCCGACGACCAGGGAGCCCAGACCGGTCATCCCGGACGTGCCGTTGATCAGTGCGAGGCCCTCCTTGAAGCGCAGTTCGAGCGGCTCGATGCCCCGCTCGGCCAGCACCTGGGCGGTCTCCACCGGCCGTCCGTCGCGCAGGACGTAGCCCTCTCCGATGAGGGTGCTCGCGACGTGGGAGAGGGGAGCCAGGTCGCCGCTCGCCCCGAGTGACCCGATCTCGGGTATGGCCGGGGTGATGCCCTCGTTCAGGTACTGCGCGAGGCGTTCGAGGATGATGGGGCGCACCGCGGAGTGGCCCTTGGCGAGGGTGTTCAGCCGGGCGGCGACGATCGCCCGCGCCTCGTCCTCGGCGAACAGCGGACCGACTCCCGCGCTGTGGCTACGGACGAGATTGGTCTGCAGTTCGACTTCCTTCGACTTGTCGACCTGCATGTAGATCATCTCGCCGTACCCGGTGGTCACCCCGTAGATGGGGATGTTCTGTTCGGCGATCCCTTCGAAGATCTCCCGGCTCTTCTGGGCCTTCGCGATGGATTCGGCCGGTACGTCGACCGTCGCGCGTTCCTCCGCGACGCGGCGTACGGCTTCGACGGTCAGGGTCTCGCCGTCGACGGAAACCGGGACGATCTCGGTCTCGACTTGAGTCAATGCCATCACTCCATGGGTAGCGGCCGAGGCCGGTGTACGACAGGTCAGGGGGTGGGTTCGTGAGGCGCGGCTCAGCGGGTGAGCCGGGAGCGGTCCACCTTCCCCGCGGCGTTGCGCGGCAGGCGTGAAGTCAGGCGGGTGAAGACGGCGGGCAGTGCGAGGGGGCCGAACTGGCCGCGCAGATGGGAACGCCAGGCCCGGATGTCCGCGCGCACGTCCTCCCGGCCCTCTCCTTGTGGCACCACGTACACGGCGAGGCGGGTCACCAGGCCCTGGCCGTTGACGTGGGGGAGGACCGCGCACTCCAGGACCGAGGGGTCACGGTTCAGCGCGGCCTCGATCTCGGTGAGTTCCAAGCGGTTCCCGAACAGCTTGACCTGGAAGTCCTTGCGGCCCCGGAATTCCAGGGCTCCGTCGAACCGTACCCGCGCCAGATCCCCGGTCCGGTACCACCGGTCACCGTCCGGGGCGAGGCCGGCGAGGGGCGCGAACAGCGCGCTGTGGTCCGGGCCGCCCTCGACGGCGAGATAACCCGGCGTCACGTACGGGGAGCGGATCACCAGTTCGCCGGTGACGCCGGCGGGGCTCGGCCGGTCGTCCGCGTCCACGACGAGTACCTGGCGGCCGGGGAGCGGGTACCCGATCGGGGCCGGGCCCGTGACCGGCCCGGTGATCTCGTGCCAGGTCGCGGCGATCGTCTCGGTGGGCCCGTAGAGGTTGATCAGGCGGGTCCGGGGCAGGGCCGCGCGCAGTCCGTCCACGAGTTCGCCGGGCAGCGCCTCGCCCATCAGGAGCAGGTGGCCCAGGGTGCCGGGCCGATCGCCCGGGTCGGAGGCGGTGATCACTCCCAGGAGGTCCCGGGCGAAGCTGGGCACGGTCTGGAGATGAGTGATCCGCTCCTGGACGAGCCACGGCACCAGCTTGTCGGGGTTCACCCTGACGCGCTCCGGCACCGGACACAGCGTCCCGCCGGCCACGAGCGTCGCGAAGACCTCGGCCAGCGCCGGGTCGTGCTCCGGGGAGACCCACTGCGCCACCCGCGCGCCCGGCCCCATCGCGAACCGTTCGCCCATCCAGCCCGCGAACTGGCCCAGCGCGGCATGCGACTGGGCGATCCCCTTGGGCCGCCCGGTCGAACCCGAGGTGAACGCCACGTAGGCCAGGTCTGCCAGGCCCGGCCCCGCCGCGGTCGTCGCGTCCGGGCCGGCGGCGGGTCGAGGGCCGAGCACAGAGGAGGCGTCCAGCAGGGTGGCGCCCGGTTCACCGGCGTACCAGAGCGCCAGCGGATCCTCCTGCGGATCGCCGTCGAGGACCAGGCACGCCGGGCGCAGATCGCTGAGCATCGACCGGTGTCGTTCGCCCGCGCCGTCCGGAGCGAACCACGCCAGGTGGGCGCCCGCCTCCAGGACTCCCAGCAGCACCGCGATCCGGCGGGCGCCCGGCTGCATCCGCACCGCCACCGGCGAGCCGTGCCCCGCGCCGGCCGCGGTGAGGGCCGAGGCGACGCGGGCCGCGTCCGCGGTCAGTTCGGCGTAGCTTGTGCGCGTGCCGCCGAACGAGACGGCGACACCGTCGTGTTCCGCGTGGCGGCGGACCGAGGCGTGCACCGGCCGCGTCATGTCCCCGCCGGACGCCCGGCGGTCCGAAGCGCGCAGGGCGTGGTCCCGGTGGCGGTCGTCGTCCAGCGGCAGAGCGCCCACGGGTGTGTCCGGATCCGTGGTCGCGGCGGTCAGGAGGACGGCCAGCTGATCCAGCATCCGCCGGGCCGAAGCGGGCTCGAACAGAGCTTCGCGGTACTCCAGGTAGCCGGTGACCGAGGGCGCGGTGTCCTGCAGCACCAGGGTCAGGTCGGCGGCGGCAGTGCCGTTGTGCACGGACAGCCGCCTCACCTCGGCGCCTGGTATCCGCAGGCCCGGCCGCTCCTCGTGGACGAACACGGCGTCGGCCCCCTCGATCCGGCACGGCCCGGGGGCCGGGGCCGGCGTCGTGTGCAGCAGCTCCCGGAAGGCGGTGGCCGGCGTGCCGTCGTCCTGTCCGGCGTAGCGCTGGACCAGGGCTCGGAATCCGGCCAGCACCACGGCCGCGGCGGTGACCCCTTCCGCTTCGGCGAGCCGGGCCGTACGGAAGCCGAGGTCCGGACTCCAGCCGAAGGCGACGGTGCTCCCCGCGTGCGAGGGCAGGTGCGGGCGGTTCCGGTCGGCGGGCAGGACCTGTCCGGAGGCGGTCGCCGAAGACTCCTCGCTCCCGGGCGCCCGGGGCGTTTGCGGCGCGGGCGCAGTGGGAGGCCGGCCGCCGGTGGTGACGGCGAGGTACGCGTTCGACAACGCGGCCGGCAGGGGCCCGGACGGCCCGTCCCAGGCTCCGGAGTGCGAGGCCACCAGGAGAAGCAGGTGCGCGCGTGGGCCTCTGCGGGCGATGTGGAGCCGTGCGGGCGCGTCACCCTCGGCGAAGGGACGGGCCGCCCAGCGAGCGCAGAGTTCCTCCTCCCCGCACTCCTCGTCGGCACTCGGCCCGTCCACGGCGGCCCCGTCTCCGGCGGCGGCCCGCCAGGCCGTCCGCAGGGCCTCCAGGTCGAGTCCGCCGCTCACGTGGTAGGCCGCGTACGGGTGCAACACCGCAGATCCGGAGGCCGGCGAAGGCCCCCGGTCCGGCTCGGTCACAGTCACGTCATTCGCCACGACGCCCATCTTGGGGCGGCGGCGCACAGGACGCTTCTCCTTGAGTGCGGAGCTCCGCGTACGGCGCCGAAGCGTTCGGTCAAACCTTGTTCGACCAACTGCGCAATCTGGAAGTTGACGTCTTCCAGGTGGAGTTGGGAACGATGGAGGCCCCCGCCGGCCGCGTCGGAACGGCCGTGCAGTGCGGCCCTCTCCAACACTCCCGGCCATCGCGGAATCCGAGACGTGCCCGAAGGAGCCCCCCTTGCAAGCCTGGTTCAAGCGCACCAGTGGTGTGCCCGGTGACAGACGTGGAAAGTGGCTGGTCCTGGCCGCCTGGCTCATCATCGCGATGGCGCTGGGCCCGCTGGCGGGGAAGCTCGCCGACGTCCAGGACTCCAGCGCCAACGCCTTCCTTCCGCGCAGCTCGGAGTCCGCGAAGCTGAACAAGGAACTGGAGAAGTTCCGCGCCGACGAGCTGATGCCGGCCGTGGTGGTCTACAGCGCCGACGGCTCGCTGCCCGCCGAGGGGCGGGCCAAGGCCGAGAAGGACATAGCCGCCTTCCAGGAGCTGGCCGCCGAGGGCGAGAAGGTCGAAGCGCCCCTGGAGTCGGAGGACGGCCAGGCGCTCATGGTCGTCGTTCCGCTGATCAGCGACGCCGACATCGTCGCCACGACGAAGAAGGTCCGCGATGTCGCGGACGCCAACGCCCCCCCGGGCGTCGCCATCGAGGTGGGCGGGCCCGCCGGGTCGACGACCGACGCCGCCGGCGCTTTCGAGTCCCTCGACTCCATGCTGATGATGGTCACCGGCCTTGTGGTCGCCATCCTGCTGCTGATCACCTACCGCTCCCCCATCCTGTGGCTGCTGCCCCTGCTCTCCGTCGGCTTCGCCTCCGTGCTGACCCAGGTCGGCACCTACATGCTCGCCAAGTACGCCGGGCTGCCGGTCGACCCGCAGAGCTCCGGCGTCCTGATGGTCCTCGTGTTCGGTGTCGGCACCGACTACGCCCTGCTGCTCATCGCCCGCTACCGTGAGGAACTGCGCCGCGAGCAGGACCGGCACGTGGCCATGAAGACCGCGTTGCGACGGTCGGGCCCGGCCATCCTGGCCTCGGCCGGCACCATCGCCATCGGCCTCGTCTGCCTGGTCCTCGCGGACGTCAACTCCTCCCGCTCCATGGGCCTGGTCGGCGCGATCGGCGTGGTCTGCGCCCTCCTCGCCATGGTCACGATCCTGCCCGCGCTGCTGGTCATCCTGGGCCGCTGGGTGTTCTGGCCCTTCGTTCCCCGCTGGACGCCGGAGTCGGCCGCGGCCCCCGAGGCACCGGCGTCCCACAGCCGCTGGGAGCGCATCGGCTCCGTCACGGCCGCCCGGCCGCGCCGCGCCTGGGTGCTGTCCTTGGCCGCGACGGGGCTTCTCGCCCTCAGTTCCCTCGGCCTCGACATGGGACTCACCCAGAGCGAACTGCTCCAGACGAAGCCCGAGTCCGTCGTCGCCCAGGAGCGGATCTCCGCCCACTACCCGTCCGGCTCCTCCGACCCCGCCACCGTCGTCGCACCCAGCGCGGACGTGGCCGAGGTCCGCCGGGCCGCCGAGGGGACCGACGGAGTGGTCTCCGTCCAGGACGGCCCCACCACTCCCGACGGAGAGCTGACCATGCTGTCCGTGGTGCTGAAGGACGTTCCCGACAGCAGCGGGGCCAAGGACACCATCGATGCACTGCGGGACAACACGGATGCTCTCGTGGGGGGTACGACGGCCCAGAGCCTGGACACCCAGCGCGCCTCGGTCCGTGACCTCTGGGTCACCGTCCCCGCGGTCCTGCTGGTGGTCCTGCTCGTCCTGATCTGGCTGCTGCGCTCGGTCACCGGACCGCTGATCATGCTCGGCACCGTGGTCGTGTCGTTCTTCGCGGCCCTGGGGGCGTCCAACCTGCTCTTCGAGTACGTGATGGGGCACGCCGGCGTCGACTGGTCGGTGCCGCTTCTCGGGTTCGTGTACCTGGTCGCCCTCGGAATCGACTACAACATCTTCCTCATGCACCGGGTGAAGGAGGAGGTCGCTCTGCACGGCCATGCCAAGGGCGTGCTCACCGGCCTGACCACCACCGGGGGCGTCATCACCAGTGCCGGCGTGGTCCTGGCCGCGACGTTCGCCGTCATCGCCACACTGCCGCTGGTCCCGATGGCCCAGATGGGTGTCGTGGTCGGCCTGGGCATTCTGCTGGACACCTTCCTCGTCCGGACGATTCTTCTGCCGGCCCTGGCGCTCGATCTGGGGCCCCGGTTCTGGTGGCCGGGCGCGCTGTCGAAGACGTCCGGGGGACCGGCCCCCGTCCGCGAGGACCGCACGTCCCAGCCCGTGGGCTGAGACCCGTCCCGACGAGACCCGTACGGCGGGCGGCCGGTTCCCCCGGGCCGCCCGCCGTACGACTGAGCAACCCAGAAGATGGGCCGCCCGCGACCAGGCGTCACGATGGTGGCCCACCGGCCGCAGGCCGATCTCCCGGAAGGAAGCGCCGTGTTGGGCGATGAGGACGGCAAGGCCGCCGAGCTGTGGTCGATGGCGAACCTGGGTACACCGATGGCCGTGCGCGTCGCGGCGACCCTGCGCATCGCCGACCACATCACGGCCGGAGCGCACACCGCCGGCGAAATCGCCGAAGCGGCCGCCGTGCACGAGGAATCCCTCGACCGGCTGCTGCGCTACCTCACCGTCCGGGGCCTGCTGGACCGTGACGGGCTCGGCCGGTACACGCTGACCCCCCTGGGCCGGCCGCTGTGCGAGGACCACCCCGCCGGCGTCCGGGCCTGGTTCGACATGGAGGGAGCGGGGCGGGGCGAGCTGTCGTTCGTCGACCTGCTGCACAGCGTACGGACCGGGAAGGCCGCCTTCCCCCTGCGCTACGGCCGCCCCTTCTGGGAGGACCTGGCGGAGGACCCCCGCCGCGCGGAGTCCTTCAACCGGCTGCTCGGCCAGGACGTCGCCACTCGCGCCCCGGCCGTGGTGGCCGGCTTCGACTGGGCGAGCACCGGTCATGTCATCGACCTCGGAGGCGGCGACGGCTCCCTGCTGACCGCACTGCTGACCGCCTGTCCGTCACTGCGCGGCACGGTCCTGGACCTGCCCGAAGCGGTGCAGCGTGCCAAGGAGTCGTTCGCCGTGTCCGGACTGGACGACCGGGCGAACGCGGTCGCGGGCAGCTTCTTCGACGCCCTCCCCGCCGGCGCGGGCGCCTACGTCCTGTCCCTGGTCCTGCACGACTGGGACGACGAGGCGTCCGTCGCGATCCTGCGGCGCTGCGCCGAGGCGGCGGGGCAGACGGGATCGGTGTTCGTCATCGAGTCGACCGGCTCGGCGGGGGACGCCCCGCACACAGGTATGGACCTGCGCATGCTGTGCATCTACGGAGCCAAGGAGCGCCGCGTGGAGGAGTTCGAGGAACTCGCCGGCCGGGCCGGGCTCCGGGTCGTCGCCGTCCACCCCGCGGGCCCTTCCGCGATCATCCAGATGTCCGCGGTCTGACCGCCCGGAGCCCCGGCCCATCGCGGCGCGGGCCACGGCAGACAAGGAGAGAGCGTATGGCCGGCCTGGTCATGTCGCCGGTGGAGGCGCTCGACGCGCTGGGCACGGTGCAGGGGCGTCAGGACCCCTATCCCTTCTACGAGGCGATCCGCGCGCACGGGCAGGCGGTCCCCACGAAGCCCGGCCGCTTCGTGGTGGTCGGCCACGACGCGTGCGACCGGGCGCTGCGGGAACCGGCCCTGCGCGTCCAGGACGCCAGGAGCTACGACGTCGTCTTCCCCTCGTGGCGGTCGCACTCCTCGGTCCGGGGGTTCACCAGCTCCATGCTCTACAGCAACCCGCCCGATCACGGCCGGTTGCGCCAGGTGGTGAGCTTCGCGTTCACCCCGCCCAAGGTGCGCCGGATGCACGGGGTGATCGAGGACATGACCGACCGGCTCCTCGACCGGATGGCCCGGCTCGGCTCCGGCGGCTCCCCGGTCGACCTCATAGCCGAGTTCGCCGCCCGGCTGCCCGTCGCGGTGATCAGCGAGATGATCGGCTTTCCGGCGAAGGACCAGGTGTGGTTCCGCGACATGGCCTCCCGGGTCGCCGTGGCGACGGACGGTTTCACCGACCCCGGCGCGCTCACGGGGGCCGACGCCGCCATGGACGAGATGAGCGCCTACTTCGACGACCTCCTGGACCGTCGCCGCCGCACCCCGGCCGACGACCTGGTCACCCTGCTCGCCGAGGCCCACGACGGCTCCCCCGGGCGCCTGGACCACGACGAACTGATGGGCACCATGATGGTGCTGCTCACAGCCGGGTTCGAGACCACGAGCTTTCTGATCGGCCACGGGGCGATGATCGCCCTCGAACAACGGGCGCACGCGGCCCGGCTGCGGGCCGAACCCGACTTCGCCGACGGCTACGTCGAGGAGATCCTCAGGTTCGAGCCGCCGGTCCACGTCACCAGCCGGTGGGCTGCCGAGGACCTCGACCTGCTGGGCCTGTCCGTACCGGCGGGCTCCAAGCTGGTCCTGATCCTGGCCGCCGCGAATCGCGATCCCGGCCGCTACCCCGAGCCCGGCCGCTTCGACCCCGACCGCTACGCGCCCCGGCCGGGCGGGCCGGAGGCCACCAGACCGCTGAGCTTCGGCGCGGGCGGCCACTTCTGCCTCGGCGCTCCGCTGGCGCGGCTGGAAGCCCGGATCGCGCTGCCGCGTCTGCTGCGCCGCTTCCCGGACCTGGCCGTGTCCGAGCCCCCCGTCTACCGCGACCGCTGGGTCGTCCGCGGCCTCGAAACCTTTCCCGTGACCCTCGGGTCCTGAGCCCCCGCCGGCCGGAACACGTGACCGTCCCGGCCGGCGGGTGCGCGCCCTCTCAGACGTACAGGGTGTTGGGCCCCTGACCACACAGCACCCGGCCGTACAGCTCCAGGTTGGTGCTCGGGTTCATGAGCGCGTGCAGCGTGATGCTCTGGGCATCGCGCTGCACGCGCTGGATCGGGACGTCGTTGTAGATCGAGGACCCGCCGCTCGCCTGGGCGAGGATGTCCACCGACTCCTTGCCCAGTCGGCACGCCCGCCCCAGCAGGCCGCGGCACAGCACCCGCTCCTCCAGCGTCCAGGCCTCGCCCGAAGCCCCCTTGGAGTCGACGAGGTCGGCCAGCCGATGGGCGTGGAACCGTGCCTCGTCGGCCAGCAGGGTCGCCTCGCCGAGCTGCAGGTGGGTGATCGGCGCCGAGCCCTGCTCCTCGTACTCGGTGTAGGTGATCTTGCGGCCGGGCAGCCTCCCGCGGAAGACGTCCTGAGCGGCCGCGGCCAGTCCGGTCATGGTGCCGACCGACGAGGCCGAGGCCACGGCCAGCATCGGCGCCCGGAACATCGGTGATCCGGCGTTGAGTTCGGAGGCGTACTGCTGCTGGAGCACCGCGCCCAGCGGAAGGACGCGCTCCTGGGGAACGAAGACGTCCGCGGCGATGGTGCTGACGCTTCCCGAGCCCCGGAGCCCCGAGGTGTGCCAGTCGTCGACGATCTGCAGCTGGTCGGTCGGCACCAGGGCCATCACGGGCTGCATGCCGCCGTCGGGGGTCGGTGAGACGGCGATCAGAACCTGCCAGTGACTGTGCCAGGCACCGCTGATGAAGCCCCACTTGCCGTTCACTACGACACCGCCGTCGACCGGGGCCGCCATGCCGCCGGGACTGAGGGTGCCGGAGACCCGGACATCCGGCCGGGAGAACACCTCGTCCTGCACGTGGTCGGGGAAGAGGCCCGCCATCCAGGTGGGTATCCACCACACCGAGGCCGTCCAGGCGGCCGATCCGTCGCCGCGCGCCAGCTCGGCGGCCACGTCCACCAGGGTGCGGGCGTCGGACTCGAAGCCGCCGTAACGGGCCGGCACGCGCATGCGGAAGATCCCGGCTTCGGCCATCGCCTCGACCGACTCCTCGTGCAGCCGCCGGTTCTCCTCGGTCCAGGCCGCGTGGGACTGGAGCAGCGGCCTCAGCTTCGAGGCCCGTTCCACCAGTTCGGTACGGGCGGGCGTAGACGTCTGGTCCACTCGATCCTCCAGGAATCATGAGACGCCCTGTCCGCGGTATGCGGAAGCAGGCGTCTGCGCGCATCGGTCAGGACGGCGTCGCCCTGCTCCCGCATGGTTCACCGAGTTCCGCGGACGTCGCATCTCCTTGATTGCCGGTCACCTACCCCGATGCCGATCGGGCTGGTGCGACAGCGCATCCCACGAGAAGTCCACGAACGGTCCGGGAAGCCAGAATGTGCTTCTCGGCCGGAGTCACGGCCGGCGCCGGCGCCCGTCGCCGGTCACGCCGGACCACGCCCGGACCGGTCATGGAGGCAGCCCATGAGTGACAACGACAGTCCGTCCCGGGTGCCGGCCGCGGTGGCACCCGCCACCGCGAAACCGTCGGCCGGCACGGTCCTCGGCGCCGCGGTGGCTTCGCCCGCCGCCTACACCGCGGCGACCGCCCAGGAAGCGGCGACCGCGCTGGTCCGCATGCTGATGGAACAGATGGTGCTCGGTCCCGGCGCGGTCGGTCCCGAGACCCGCGCGGACGGCCCGGCGCGGCGGACCGGCTCCGGCCACGGCCCGGCGCCGCAGACCGGACCGGACGCGCCGGGCGAACCCCCGCCCACGTGGGCGCCGAACCTCGACGACGGGAAGGTAGGAGGACGATGAGGCCGCTCGTTCGGGCAGTGCTGCGGGGTTCCCTGCGGCAGGTGAGGTACGTGGACGTGGTCTCCCCGCGCCGGGCGCGCTCCCTGGTGGCGCGGGTGTACCGGGAGACCGAGGAGCAGTTCGGCGTGCTCGCGCCCCCCCTGGCCCTCCACTCGCCCGCCGCGGCGTCGCTGGCCGCGACGTGGCTCATGCTGCGGGAGACACTGCTGGTCGACGGGCGGGTGAGCCGGGCGGTGAAGGAGACGGTCGCCACCGAGGTCTCCCGTGCCAACGACTGTCCGTACTGCGTCCAGGTCCATCAGGCGGTACTCGGGACACTGCCTCCGGACGGCGGCCAGGCCGGGCTCCTGCGGTGGGTCCGGGAGGCAGGCCGACGGCCCGGCGGCGGTGCGGTGGGCGGCGGGCGGCCGCTTCCGTTCAGCGGTGAACAGGCACCGGAACTGTGCGGCGTCGTGGTCACGTTCCACTACATCAACCGCATGGTCTCCCTCTTCCTCGACGACTCCCCCATGCCGACCCGGACGCCGACACCGTTGCGCGGGCCCATCATGAGGACCACCGCACTGGCCATGCGTCCCGTCGGCCCGGGGCTGCTGACACCGGGCGCATCGCTCGGCCTGCTGCCTCCGGCTCCCCTGCCGCCCGGACTGGAGTGGGCCGAGGGCAACCCTTTCGTGGCCCAGGCGCTGGGGCGTGCCGTCGCCGCTGTGGACCAGGGAGCGCACTGGGTGCCCGAACCGGTCCGGGAGCGGCTGCGCACACGTCTGGACACCTGGGACGGATCGGCGCCGGGCCTCGGCCGGGGATGGCTCGACGAGGCCGTGTCCGGCCTGCCGCCCCAGGACGTGCCCGCGGCACGGCTGGCGCTGCTGACGGCCTTCGCCCCCTACCAGGTGCTCCCGGACGACGTCGAGGAGTTCAGACGGCGTCGGCCCACCGACCGCGAACTCGTCGAGCTCACGTCCTACGCCGCGCTGACCACGGCCGTCCGTGTCGGTCGCACGCTCGTCGTGCCCGACGCCGCCGGGCCGGGATGAACGGCCCCGCAACGGCTCGGGAAGGCTGTCTCACGGCCGGAGGCGTACGCCGGTGAGGTGCTCGGACTCCTCCCAGAGGCGGCGCCGGGCCCTGGGGTCGACGGCTGCTCCGCCGGGGCGCACGAGCCCGGGTGCGCCCCGGGTCTCGGTCACGCCGAGGGGCCCGTAGAACTCGCCCCCGCGCGCGCCGGGATCGGTGGCCGCCCGCAGACCAGGCAGCATCCCCGCCGCGGCGGGCTGCAGGAACAACGGGGCGAGCGGGGAGCCGAGCCTGCGCACGGGCGCGGGAAAGTCCCGGCCCAGACCGGTCGCGGTCAGCCCGGGATGAGCGGCGAGCGAGGCCAGTTCCGCGCCGGACTCCGCCAGTCTGTGATGGAGTTCCAGCGCGAACATGAGGTTGGCCAGCTTGGACTGGTTGTAGGCCCGGTACCGGCTGTAGCGGCGTTCGCCGTGAAGGTCGCTGAAGTCGATGCGCCCCAGCCGGTGCAGATAGCTGCTGATCGTCACGACCCGCGCGCCCGGCGCGGCCCGCAGGCTGTCCAGGAGCAGGCCGGTGAGGGCGAAGTGCCCCAGGTGGTTCGTGGCGAACTGGAGTTCGTGACCGTCCGGGGTGCGGGCCCGGTCGGTCCACATCACGCCCGCGTTGTTGACCAGCAGGTGGATGCGCGGGAAGCGGTCGCGCAGTTCCTCGGCGCCGGCACGCACCGACGCGAGACGGGAAAGATCCAGCCGTCTGACCGTCAGTTGCGCCGACGGCACCCGGCTTTGGATGCGGGCCGCCGCGGCGACCCCGCGGTCCGGATCGCGCACGGCCAGCACCACGTGGGCGCCGTGCCGGGCGAGCTCCTGCGCCAGGTGCAGTCCGATGCCGGAGCTGGCACCGGTGACCACCGCGGTGGTTCCGGTACGGTCCGGGACATCGGCGGCGCTCCAGCGTCGCCGCGTTCTCATCGGTCGTCCCTCCCGGGGGATGCGTCAGCCGGCCTGGGCCATCGCGGCCCGGTAGCCGTTGGCGACGATCTGCCGGGCGGAGTGCTCGTAGTACTCGTCGTCCTTCGGCAGCTCCGTGGCGAGACCGCTGACGTACCGGTTGAACATGCAGAACGCGGCGGCGATCAGAACGGTGTCGTGCAGAGCGGTGTCGTCCGCTCCCTCGGCCCGCGCCGAGGCGATCACCCCTGCGGAGACCGGGCGCGCCGCGCTCTGGACCTCGGCGGCGACGGCCAGCAGCGCGCGCGTCCTGCCGTCGATGGGCGCGGTGGCGGGGTCGGCGAGGACGGCCTCGACGAGCTGCCGGCCTCCCGGCAGCTGCGCGGCGGCGAAGGCCCCGTGGGAGGCGGCGCAGAACTCGGTGGAGTTGAGATGCGAGACGTACGCCGCGATGAGCTCGCGTTGCCCCGGTTCCAGCGAGGACGGCGCCCGCAGCAGGGCGTTCGCGAGATCGCCCAGCGGTGCTGCGGTGCCGGGGTGGTGAGCCATCAGACCACTGATGCCGGGGAGGTCGTTGTCGAGTGCTATGTGGGGCACGGCTCTTCCTTCCGGGTGGACGAGGGGCGGACGGCGGCGGATCAGGGCCATTCGACTTCGTCGTCGGCGGCCGCGCAGATGCGGGTGAAGGGCCATTCCACGTCTTCCCCTCCCGTTGCGGAGTGGGCGGAGGCCGTGGTGAAGAGGGTGACGAGTCCGAACGTGCCGAAGAGGAGGGACAGTCGGGCAACGTGAAGTGCGGTACCCATGCGAGCTCCTAGCGAGGGCGGCGTGACCGCGGGACGGTGAGACCTCGTGATGCCAGGAAGCTAGCGAATCGGACTGAGGGTGGCAACGATATGCCAGACTTTGGCAACTTGCCTGTGTATCAGCCGGACTGTCGGCCGCTGGTAAAGACGGAACGGCGAGATCCCGCGACCGCGTCGCAGAGCAGCAGGGTCTGCTCACCCAGCGTCGGGGCGGCCAGCATGTCGCGTACCGGGAGCGTGACGCCCAGCTCGCGGTTGATCCTGCGGACCAGCCGGGTGATGAGCAGGGAGTCGCCGCCGTGGGCGAAGAAATCAGCACCTTCGGAGGGGTCCGGGAAGCCGAGCAGGTCACCCCAGCCGCGCACCAGTACCTGGCGGATGTCGCCGGTGGTGACGACCGTGCGCCGGGAGCCCCGACGTGCCGAGCGCAGCCGCGAGGCATGCACCAGCGCCACCTGGTCGCCGAGGTTGCGCCGCGACAGCTCGCGCAGCGACACCGTGACGCCGAACCTCTCGGTGATCCTGCGGACCAGCCGCGTGATCAGCAGCGTGTCCCCGCCGCGCGCGAAGAAATCCGAATGCTCGGTGAGGTCGGAGCGGCCGAGGAGCTCGCTCCACGCGCCGACCATGAACTCCCCCACGTCACCGAGCCGGTGCTCGTCGCCGTCGGGGCCCTTCGGCGCGCCGGATCCCGCGGAACGGTTCCGGCCGGAGACGGCAGAGCGGTCACTGGTCACTTTCGCCACCTCCAGGGGCATGTGTCGGCTGCATCGGCTTCCCGCCACGGTACGGGAGCACATGTTGCATGGCAATACCTTTCCAAGTCGGTGGCAACCCTCCTTGCCATCCACCCACTGCAGTTGGGCGAGATGTGTAGGCATTCGAGGTCCGCAGGTTTGCCAAGCCGCGCGCGACCGGCATACTCTCTGGCACAACTGGAATGAGTAGCGTGGCAGGCCACGGGGACCGGGCCGGGCCAGGAACCTTCGTCCTCCATCTATTCGCTGGGGCGTGCACGTGTTGGAGCAGCCATCTTTCGGCCGTCGCCTGAGGCAGCTGAGGACCGAGCGGGGTCTTTCCCAGGCCGCGCTCGCGGGGGACGGCATGTCTACGGGCTATCTCTCGCGCCTGGAGTCGGGCGCCCGGCAGCCCTCCGATCGCGCCGTCGCCCACCTGGCCGGACAACTCGGCATCAGCCCGTCGGAGTTCGAAGGGTCCCGGGCCACCTCGCTCGCCCAGATCCTCTCCCTCTCCACTTCCCTGGAGTCCGACGAGACCAGTGAGCTTCTCGCCGAGGCGGTACGTTCCGCGCATGGCCAGGATCCGATGCTCCGCTGGCAGGCCCTGTGGCTGCTGGGACAGTGGAAGCGCCGGCACGGCGACTCGGCCGGCGAGCACGGCTACCTCCAGCGTCTGGTGACGCTGAGTGAGGAGATCGGCCTGGCCGAGTTGCGCGCACGGGCCCTGACCCAGTTCGCCCGGTCGCTGCGGGTACTGGGCGAGATCGTTCCGGCGGTGGAGGCTGCCGCCGCCGCCCACCGGCTCGCGGTGGACCATGCGCTGTCCAGCCAGGACAGGGCCGCTTCGCTGCTGGTTCTGGTGTCGGTGGAGGCCGAGGCGGGACGGATGCCCGACGCCCGGCGCCACGCCGACGAACTGACCGTCCTGGTGAGGGGACGGTCCGACACTCTGTGGGCCGAGGCGTTGTGGACGGCGGGTGCGTTGAAGGTGCGGCAGGGCGAGTTCGCCGCGGCCGAGGTCCTTTTCCAGGAGGCTCTGGACGGGTTCGACAGCCGGGAGAACCTGACGATCTGGCTGCGGCTGCGCATCGCGATGGCCGAACTCCACCTGCAGAAACTTCCTCCCGAGCCCGACGCCGCGCAGCTCTGCATCGAGGCGGCGGAGGCGGCCCTTCCCTTTGCCCGCACATCCGCTCTGGAACAGTCCCTCGCCGCTCTGCGGGCGCGCCTCGCCTTCCATGAGGGCAGGTTCGCCGATGCCCGCGCGTTGTTGGAGAGGCTCGGCAGGACCGAGCTCCGGCTGCCCTATCAGAGCCGGATCCGCCTGGAGGTCCTCGGTCATCAGCTGCGCATCCTGAGCGGGGAGGAGGAGGAAGGCCTGGCCGGCCTCCAGCTCCTGGCCGAGGAGGCGCAGGAGAACTCCAACATCAACCTCGCCGCGGAGATCTGGCGGCTCGCGGCGGAATGCCTGATGCGGGCGCGCGGGAAGGTCCGCGGCGCCACCGGCGGCTGACGCCGCGCCGGTTCGCGAGGTCCACCGCGCCGCCGTGGCCACCGCCGTCGGCGTGAGGCGCCGGCGTGTGCCGCCCCCCACGGTTGCTCGCCCTTGGTGGTGCATCTGTTGGCACATGTGTACCTCCTACACAGTCAATTGTTGCCAAAATTGTCGAACCGAATGGCAATTGCTTGCCTTTGCTGAAGAGGCGTGCTGATATGCAAGTCAAGTAGCCTCCTCCGATCTCGGGCGGCCATATGGGAAACATCGAGTTGAGCGGCGATGGCGTTCGTCAGTGCTGCCGTTCTGGCCAGGCAACTGATGTCGATGGGGATGGCAAGATTTTGCCGAAAACCGATACATCTCTGTCCGTCCCGGACAGCCTTCGCCCCCCGGGTGACACTGCTCCGGCATGGCTCCGGTTTCTCGTCGCCCGGCCGACGGACCGCACCGTCCGGAACGAGGCGCCGGTGTGCGTCCGCTGATGGGCACAGCGGCCTCGGCCGCAGCAGGTTCCCACCGAGAAGAATGCCGAGGCCCAGCCGTGAACCACGACATGTCCCAGCGTGCCTTGCTGGAGGCGGCGGCCGAGGGGCTGCGGCGGCTGGCCGGCGACGCGCGGTGCCGGAGCGCGTCGGCCGCGCCCTCCTCGGCATTGAGGGACATGTTCTCCCCCGCCGCCCGCCGGTACGTGCTCGCCTCGGACCGCGCGGGGTTCTTCGAGCAGGCTGTCCGGCTGCGCTCCCGGGGGTACCGGGTGAGCGCGGAGTTCGTCGGCCCCGATCAGGGAGCCACCGACGCCCTCCACGCGGAGCACGTGGTCGAAGAGCACCTGAGGCTGCTCGATCAGGAGCCGGCCCCTGACCGGATCGGTGTGGACGTCTCCCGGATCGGCCTCGCCCACTCGGCGCAGACTGCCCTGCGCAACACCGGGCGGCTGGCTGCCGCTGCGGCGCTCCGCGGGAGCGAGGTCGTCCTGCTCATGGAGGGGTCCGAGGACATCGACACCGTGCTGGCCGTCCATGACGCCCTGGTGAACCGTTACGACAACGTGGGGATCACCCTTCAGGCGCACCTGCACCGCACCGTGGACGACGCCATGGCGGTCGCGGGTCCTGGCCGCACCGTGCGGCTGGTCATGGGCTCCTCGGCCGAGCCTGCCGGCACCGCTCTGTCCCGGGGCCCCGCTCTGGAGGACCGGTACCTTGACCTCGCGGAGCTTCTCGTGGACCGTGGCGTCCGGCTGAGTCTGGCCACTCCGGACGCCGAGGTCCTGGCCGGGGCGCAGGAGCGTGGTCTGCTCGAACGCGTCCAGGACATCGAGATGCTCTACGGTGTGCGGCCCGAGCTGCTGCGCCGCCACCGGGCGGCGGGCCGCCCCTGTCGCATCCACGCGGCCTACGGGATGAACTGGTGGCTTCCCCTGCTGCGGAGGCTGGCCGACAACCCGCCGATGGTGCTCAACGCCCTGGCCGACATCGGCCGGGACCGGGAGCCCGTCGCCCACCAGGCGTACTGACCCGCCCCGGGCCGCGATCCGCGGGGCACCGGCCCCGGGGCGCCGGTCAGCTCCCGGTCGCCGCGAACTGCCCGGGCCTGCGCCCCTCGCCCGCCGGCCCCCGGTAGGCCTGGGCGATGTCCAGCCACTTCTCCGCCTCCTGACCAGACGCGGTCAGGGCGAGGTCGTCGCGGTGGCGGCGCCGGGTGACCAGCAGGCAGAAGTCGTGCGCGGGACCGCTGACCGTCTCGGTGGCGTCCTCGGGGCCGACCGTCCAGACCTCGCCCGAGGGGGCGGTGAGCTCGAAGCGGAACGGCGCGGCCGGCGGGGTCAGACCGTGGGACTCGTAGCCGAAGTCGCGTGTCAGCCAGGCGAAGTCGACGATGTTGCGAAGCCGCTCGGTGGGCGTGCGCCGGACACCCAGGGCGTCGGCGACGTCCTGGCCGTGGGCGAACACCTCCATGATCCCGGCGCAGCCCAGAACGACCGGCGGCAGCGGGTTGACCAGCCACGGAACCACCTGGCCGGCGGGGACCGCGGCGAGCGCCTCGACCGAGGCCCGCCCCATGCCCCGGAAGCGGGTGAGCAGTTCCTGCGGCGGGAAGCCCTTGAACTGCTGCAGAGCCGCGTTGACCGCTCCGTCGAAGTTGCCTGCCGCGGCGGCCGTGACGGCCTTGAACTCCTCCGGCGCCGCCGCCGCGGTCCTGGCCAGGTTGAAGACGAAGGTGAGGTGGGCGATCTGGTCGGTGACGGTCCAGCCGGGCGCCGGCGTCGGAGTGTTCCAGGCTTCGTCGTCGATCTTCTCGACCAGCTGCGCCAGCTCCTCGATGTCGGTGGCCAGGTGCTTGAGGACGTCGTCGAGCGAATTCATCTCGTACTTCCTTCACTGGGGGTGTTCCGGGCTGGGACGGATGTCCCGCCGGGTGGGCCGGCGGCCGGCGGAAGCGCCGTCGCGGAGCGTCGGCGACAGTCGCTAGGCGGCGCGTCCCGCGTAGGAGCCGGCCCGGTCGGAATAGGGCGCGAGCGCCTCGGCCAGGGCTTCGGGTATCAGGGTCGGCACGGTCGCCGTGTTGGGGCCGCGCATGCAGGCGATGCGCTGGCGTCCCCGCGCCACCAGGGTCTCGCCGCCGTCGTCGCCCAGCTTGATGTAGTCGAAGGTGAACTCCAGCTGGGTCTGCCGCAGCTCCGAGAGCCTCATCCGGATCGACAGTTCGTCGAAGGCGGTGATCTCCGCGAAGAACTCGCAGTCCACCTTGAGGGTGAAGAGCTTGAGGTCCTCCTGGACCTCGGCGAGCACCGAAGGCGCCCTCTCCTTGAGAAAGAGTTCCCGGCAACGCCCCTGCCAACGAAGGTAGTTGACGTAGTAGACGTTGCCGACGAGGTTCGTCTCCTCGAAGCCGACGGTGTGGCGGAGCTCGAAGTAGTCAGGATTCGTCGCGGTCATAGGTCTGTGCCCTTCGTCGTCGGGGCCGGTCGTCGCACCGAGTTGCGTGAAGCAACTCACTGGTCGCGATGGCCTGCGGGGTCGGTGGCCCGCGCTCCGGGCGGAGAGTGCGGGCGGGGTGCCGGCCGGCGCGGGGTCAGCCGCGCGCCGACGGCAGCAGGGGAAGAACCCTCTCGCGGCCGCTCGTGGAGCCGTCGGGGGCCGGTGCGCCGTAGGTGACGGAGATACCCCGGCTCTGCGCGGCGCGCACGATCCCCGGCATCGCGCGTTCGGCGAGCGCCGCGATGGTCATCGCGGGATTGACCGTCAGCGCGCCGGGAACCGACGATCCGTCGGTGACGAAGATCCCCGGGTGGTCGCGGAGCTCGTTGCTGTCGTCCAGGGCGGATGTGTGGGGGTCGTCGCCCATCCGGCAGGAGGAGAGCGGGTGGACGGTGTAGGCGCCGACGAGGTCGTTGGTCCAGGGCATGACCTTGGCCAGGCCGTCCTTCTCCAGGATCTCCTTGACCTCGGCGTCGGATGCGGCCCAGGCGCCCAGGGTGTTCTTCGTCGGGTCGTAGCGCAGGTTGCCCCGGCCGAGCATCTGCTGGGAGATGCGGTGGGCGTTACCGGTGGCGGGAGGGGGGCCGAAGACGCCTTCGTTGTCGTCCTCGATCATCGTGAAGATCGTGAGCCAGGAGGTCCACTGCTTCAGGATCTCCTTCTTCTCCTTGCCGAACCAGGAGGGGCCCGTGGCGCCGGGCACCTGGGCGAGGATCGTGCCGAGGCCCGGCGGGAAGTAGAGCTGTTCCAGGGAGTAGCGGGAGTACTCGGGCAACGAGCCGTCCAGCCTGTCCCAGCTCGCCACGGTGGGCCCCTTGCCGATCTGGTTGGCCGCGTAGGCGAGCCCGTCGCCCCGGTCCAGGCCGAACAGCTCGGCCGCCTTGGCCTCGTCGATGATGGCGGTGTTGAGCCGCTCGCCGTTGCCGGAGAAGTAGCGTCCGACCGCTCGTGGCATGGTGCCCAGGTGGGCCTCGCTGCGCTGGAGGATCACCGGGGTCGCGCCCGCGCCGGCCGCCATCACCACGATCTTCGCCTCGATGACGCCGCTGCCCGCCTGGAGGCGGTAGTCGTCGTCGTGCACGACGTTGTAGTGCACCCGGTAGGAGCCGTCGGGGGTGCGCGAGAGGTGCTGGACCTCGTGCAGCGGGCGGATGCGCGCCCCATGGGCGATGGCGGCGGGCAGGTAGTTGACCAGCAAGGACTGCTTGGCCTCGAAGCGGCAGCCGGCCATCATCCAGTTGCAGTTCACGCACTTGGTGTTGTCGATGGCGACGGCGAGGGGGTTGGCGGTGCGGCCGGCGTGGTTGCACGCCGCGGCCCACAGTCCGCCGGCGTAGCTCACGTCGTTCCAGTCCTGCCGGGTCACGGAGAGGGACTCCTCGACACGGTCGTACCAGGGGTCCAGGGTTTCGCGGCTCACCGCCTGCGGCCACATCCGGCGTCCTATGGACCCCTGCCGGTCGAAGACGAAGCGCGGGGCGCGGGGCATCGCGGCGAAGTAGACGACGCTGCCGCCGCCCACACAGTTCCCGCCGAGGATGCTCATGCCGTCCCCGACCGTGAAGTCGAACGCCCTCGTGTACGAGGAGCCGAGTTTGTAGTCGTGCTCGAACTCCTTGCTCTCCAGCCACGGCCCGCGTTCCAGGACGGTGACGTCGGCGCCCCCCGCCGCCAGGTGGTAGGCGGCGATGGCACCGCCGAATCCGCTGCCGATGACGAGGACGTCCGTGCGCTCGGCCGTGGTGCTCATGCGGGGCTCCCGGTGGACGTGGTGTCGGGGTGGAGGCGGGCGAACTCACGCCCGTAGCTGTAATCCTTGAAGCGCCACAGGCCGTCGGCGTCCGGCATGCTCAGGCCCATGGCCTCCAGTCCCGGATGGCCGTCCTCCATCGCCTGTGCCGTGTTGAGGTGCGCGGCCGAATCGAAGGCCATGTTGCAGAAGAGGGACAGCAGCACCCAGAACTCCTTCTCGGGGTGGCCTGGTGTCGTCAGCCGCTGGATCAGCGCGGCCCGGTCCGGGTAGTCGAGCGCCACGAAGGGCGGGACCGTCGGGTCGGGAGCCAGGCGGCGCTCCGCCGCGTAGGCCAGCGCGTGCTCGTTCACCAGGCGCACCAGGTCGTCCAGACCCTCGTGGATGCCGGTCGCATCCCATTGCAGGAGCTCCAGGGCTCCCGCCTGGACGGCGCCACCGCCGGTGGACACCCCCGCGATGGCCCGGTCGTCCGCGAAGCGCTTCTGGCCCGGCACGATCGTGTCCGCGTAGGCCTCCAGGGTCATGGTCCGGATATCGCCGGCCGGCGCCCCTCGCTCATTGTCGTCGCGCAACTCGCTCTCCATTCTCGCAGTCCGGAGTGGGATGCCTTGTGGCGAGGAGAAAGCTAGGTTCGTTCGACCGGTTCAAGCAACTAGCCAAAGTCGAGGCGACCTTGAAACCGACTCCACGGAGTTGGCGCGAAGCGGCGGATGGATTACACGCGCGGGCGAGCGGCTCACTAGTCTGGCCGCACGGATGTCTTCATCACCTGCACGTGGAAAAGCTTCTGCACGGGCACCGCATGTGGAAGTGAGCCCTGGTCTCATGTCTTGGGGGAAACGTGAAAAGTGACTCTGCCCAACGCGCCGTGGAGCGATCACGCCGTGTCGTACGGATCGATGAACTCATTCCCGCCGATTCCCCGCGCCTGAACGGAATCGATCGTTCCCATGTGCAGCGCCTCGCGACCGTGTACGCGTCCCTGCCGCCGGTCCTGGTGCACCGCCCGACCATGCGGGTCGTCGACGGCATGCACCGCATCGGCGCGGCCCGCCTGAAGGGGCTGGACACGGTCGAGGTCACCTTCTTCGAGGGCGCCGAGGAGCAGGTGTTCCTGCGTTCCGTCGCGGCGAACATCACCAACGGCCTGCCGTTGTCGGTGGCCGACCGCAAGACCGCCGCGGCCCGCATTCTGGCCTCCCACCCGACCCTGTCCGACCGCGCGGTCGCCGCACACGTCGGCCTCGACGCCAAGACCGTGGCGGGGGTACGGACGTGTTCAGCCGCGGGTTCTCCGCTGCTGAACATGCGCACCGGGGCGGACGGCCGCGTCCACCCGTTGGACCGCACCGCCGAACGCCTGCACGCGGCCGCGCTGCTGACCCAGGACCCGGGACTCCCGTTGCGCTCCGTCGTCGAGCAGACGGGGCTGTCGCTGGGCACGGCCCACGACGTCCGCCGTCGGCTGCTGCGGGGCGAGGACCCGGTCCCGCAGAACCGGCAGAGCGCGATGCTGGAGCCGGGACTCGCCCCGCAGAAGAAGGCGACGGCCAAGCCGCCCGTCGGCCCGGCCGCCCGTCCGGTCCCGAAGGTGCCGCCCGCCGTCGCCGGCAGGCCGCCGGTGTCACCGCGGTCCCGGGCCCCGCTGGAGGCGCTGCGCAAGCTCTCCAACGACCCCTCCCTGCGCCACTCCGACCAGGGGCGCGAACTCATGCGCTGGCTGCACAACCGGTTCGTCGTCGACGAGGCGTGGCGCCGGCGCGCGGACGCGGTCCCGGCCCACTGCGTCGACTCGATGGCGGAGCTGGCGCAGCACTGCTCGGACGCCTGGCACCGGTTCGCCGAGGAGATGGTTCGGCGCCGGCACAGCGCCGCGGCCGACGGCTCCGGACTCCGCACGACTCAGCCAACTCGCCGTTGACGGCCTACTTCGACAGGGAGTTACGGTGACCACGAACACCATCGAGGACGCGGTCCGCCGGGTCGTCGAGTACATGCACGTCAACCTGGGTCAGAACCTCACGATCGATGACATGGCGCGCACGGCGATGTTCAGCAAGTTCCATTTCACCCGCATCTTCCGCGAAGTCACCGGTACCTCTCCCGGGCGTTTCCTGTCCGCCTTACGGATTCAGGAGGCCAAGAGACTTCTCGTGCACACTGCACTCAGTGTGGCCGATATCAGCAGTCAGGTCGGCTACAGCAGTGTCGGTACTTTCAGTTCTCGCTTCAAGGCCTGTGTGGGGCTTTCCCCGAGCGCCTATCGCGACTTCGGCGGGGTGCAGCCGGGTTTTCCCTCCGCCGCGGCCCGTCTCACTCCCACCGCGCACAATCCCTCCGTGCGCGGCCGCATTCACTCCGCCCCGGGTGACAGGCCCGGAAGGATCTTCGTGGGCCTGTTCCCCGGCAGGATGCGCCAGGGCCGCCCGGCGCGCTGGACCGTCATGGAGAGTCCCGGGGCCTTCGAGCTCCGGGACGTGCCCGTGGGCACCTGGCACATCCTGGTCCACTCCTTCCCCGCCGGACACCGGCCGCACCAGCTCGACTCCGAACCGCTGTTGCTCGGGCACAGCGGACCGCTCGTGGTGCACCCCGGTGCCCTGCTCCGGCCGGCGGACATCCTCCTGCGCGCGGTGGACGCCCTCGATCCACCGGTCCTGCTGGCCCACTTCGCGCTGGAGAGCCGCCTCACCTCGCCGTACTCACCGTCATCGGTAGCCCTCCGCGCATCCGCAGGGAGAGCATGGGTTCGGCAACCGCCCGGTGTCCGGCGACGGTACGCAGATCGAGATCGCGGGTGACCAGGGCCGTGACGAACACCGCCTCCATCATCCCGAGGTTGCTGCCGACGCAGAACCGGGGCCCCGCGCCGAACGGGATGTACGCGTACCGCGGCCGGTCGGCGGTCTGCCGGGGTTCGAACCGCTCGGGGTCGAAGCGCTCGGGGTCCTCCCACAGCCCCGGATGGCGGTGCATGATGTACGGGCAGACCAGCACATCCGATCCGGCGGACACCGTGTAGCCGCCGACCACATCGCGTTGCTGGGCCACCCTGGGCAGGATCCACACGGGAGGGAACAGCCGCATCGCCTCCTGCACCACCATCGTGGTGTACGTCAGCCGATGCAGGTCCTCCGGTCCGGGGACGCCGTCGCCGAGGGCGGCACGGGCCTCCGCGCGGACCCGGTCACGTACCTCGGGGTGACGTTCCAGCAGATGCAGGGTCCAGCCGAGCGTACTGGCAGTGGTCTCGTGGCCCGCCAGGAGCAGGGTGACCAGTTCCTCGCGCAGCCTGTTGCGAGCCCGGGCGGGGTCGTCCCGGCGCCTGTCCGCGGCGACGATGATCCGGGACAGCGCGTCGTCGCCCGGCCCGCCGTCGGCCATCCTGGAGCGCCGGTCGGCCACCAGCAGGTCGGCCACCCGGTACAGCTCCCTGCGGGCGCGCCGGAAGCGTGCTTGCGGAGGCAGCGGCAGCCAGGCCGGCACCGTGCCCTGGCTCACCATTTCCAGCATGGCCTGGTCCTGGACCTCCTCGAAGGAGTGGGCGAGCGACTCGTGCGCGGTGAGGTTCGAGTCGAGCAGGGTCCGGCCCAGTACGCCTAGGGTGAGACCGGTGACCTCCTGGAGAACGTCCACGGGACCGCCCCCCTCGTGACCGCGCAGCAGGGCGACCAGCTTGGCCGCCTCCTCGGCGACGGCGGCCGCCTGCTGGTTGATGCGGCCCGGTTTGAACGCCGGCTGCACGATCCTGCGCTGTTCGCGCCACGTCTCACCGTCACTGGTGAGCAGCCCGTCGCCCAGCACCCGGCGGGACTGCACCAGACCGATGCCCTTGTGGTAGTTGTCGCTGTTGTCCGCCAGGACGTGCTTGGCGTAGTCGGGGCGGTTGAAGATGTACAGCTTCTTGGGCCCCATGGAGACGCGGACGGCGTCCCCGAGCCCGGCCGCGTCCCTCATCATCCCGAGGCGGTCCACCGCCAGCTTTCTCAGCAGTCCCGGAAGCGCCCGGAGGGGCGGGCCGGGCGGGTCGATCCTCATGCCGCCCTTCCTTCGTCCGCATCCGGAGCGAAGCGGCGGAAGCGGCCGCCGGAGAACAGCATCCCCTCGCGGGCCGGCCAGCGCGTCGCCGTGATGACCTCGCCGAGGAAGATGGTGTGGTCGCCGCCTTCGTAGAGCCGGTGTATCGCACATTCCAGGTGGGCCACCGCACCCGCGATCAGCGGTGCGCCGGATTCCTCTCCGAGCACCCAGTCCACGGTGTCGAACTGGTCCACGCCCGGGGGGCGCGAGTGGTCCGCGAAGTGCCTGGCGGCCTTCTCCTGCCCGGCCTCCAGCACCGATACGGCGAACGTCGGCAGCGCGGTGAGGCGTTGGTGCATGACGGCGTCCTTGCCGACGCAGATCAGCACCAGGGGGGGTGAGAGCGAGACGGATGTGAACGAGTTGGCGGTCATTCCCCGGGGCTCGCTCCCGCCGACGGTCACCACGGTGACGCCGGTCGGGAAGTCCCCGAACACCCTCCTGAGCTGTACGCGGTCTTTCGGGTCGACCAGTTCTGCGGGCGGAGCGATGATCGGACTCATTTCTGCCTCCTGCCGGCTGCCGGAGCCCGGCTCGATGGTGTGCCGGTGGATCGGGGGATCGATGGGGAAGGGGTACCGGTGCGGGCGGGGGCTCGGCTTCGCTCCCCGCCCGCACCGGTACCTGCTCACGCGCGGGCGCTCCCGGGGGCCGCATCGTCCGTGCCGGCGGTGAGGAACGCGAGCACCACGGGCTCTTCGACGTGCCGCAGCGTGGTGGCGAAGGTCGCGATGCGCAGCCCGCCCGCCGTCAGGACGATCCACCCGCTTCTGACCTGAGGCTCCAGGGTGAGAGGCGCCCCGGCCGGAAGGCCGGCCTTCTTCAGGCACTCGACGGCCGTCCACACGCGGGTCGCCGCGTGGTCCGGCGTCTCCCCGGTCTCCTTGGCGACCAGGGCCGCCAGGTTCCCGTGCTCGCCGAGCAGTCCCTCCCACTCCTGCGCACCGCGAGCGGTGACCGCCTCGATGTCGCAGGCCACCGTGGTGGTGCCGACGACGCCCAGCGTCACCCCCGGGCCGTGTGCTGCCGACAGGCGGCGCACGCCGTCGAGTTCGGGCCGCCCGTCGGGCCGGTAGCGCACCTTTACACTCTCACCGAGCGCCCGCTGGACGGCCCGTGCGGTGGCCTTGCGGCGATCGGCCACGGAGCCCCCGGAGTCTGCTGGGACCGGCTCCACGGCGACGTCGACATGGGTGCCGAGCACTTCCTCCAGGGTTCTTTCGAGATAGGAGCCGAGCAGCGGTGCGACCCATGGGCCGGAGCCGTCCGACTTGCGCACGGCATGAAGGGTGAGCCCGTCCCACCGCTCGACGACGGAGCCGTCGGGAGTCCGCACGGCGATGTCGTACACATAGGTGTCGCCGTCCCGGTGGCGCTCGGTCGCGCAGTAGCGGACCAGCTCCGGGAGATCCTCGCCGGCCGCCATCGGATACAGCCGCTCGATGCCGGACGGCAGCAGGGTCGCGTCGGGGACGCACACCTGGTTTCCGTGCATCAGGGCGTCGCGCATCCCCGGGTCCGAGAGCAGCAGCGTGCCCGGCAGGAAGCCGGCGAACCAGCCGGACGCCGTGTCGAGCGCCACCTCGGCGTCGACGTGCCGGGCGGCGGCCCGGTGGAAGCGCCGCAGCCGCTGGAAACGCTCGCCCTGGAAGAGCACCCCGCCGTACAGGTCGGTCGCGGGGTCCAGCGGAGCCGTCGGCACCTTCGGCCCCACCTGGTCGGGGGCGCCGTCCGGGATCGCCGCGCCGCCGTAGACCAGCCGCGCCCGGAAGTGCTCCGCCGCGAAACCGGTGTCCTGCGCGTGGACGGCCACGTCCACACGGTCGGTGCCGGTGACGGTGGCCGCGATCCGGATGCGGGTCGTGCCGCCGGGTGGCACCACGATCGGCCGCAGGAACCGGGCGTCCTCGATGACCGGCACGTCCCGCCGGCCGGTGACGGCTGAGCCGACCTGGACCATGGCCTCCATTCCGATCACCGCGGGCAGCAGCAGGTTGCCGTCCAGCATGTGGTCGGTGAGGTAGAGGTCCGTGCCGGCGTTCAGTTCTGCCTCGGTGACGAGTTCCACGCCGTGGTAGCGCACCAGGGGCTCCCCGGTGAAACGCAGCAGCGGCAGCGGGGGCTGCTCGCGCCGGACGGTTCCGATGCCTTCCGTCCGGCCGCTGATCACCGTCACCACCGGGGCGTCGGGGTCGGAGATCAGACGCAGCAGGATCTCGATGCCCTGGTCGGGCGAGACCGGCACGATGCCCTCGCGGGAGAGGGACTCGACGACGGACAGCTTCTCGCCCATGCCGACGCCGGACCAGACGGACCATTCCATGCACAGCGCCCGGCAGTCCGGGTTCCGGCGGGCCACGTCCTCGGTGAGTCCGGCCAGCCACTCGTTGGCCGTGGCGTAGTGGGCCTCCCCTCGAAGCCCCGCCCGGCCGATGATGCTGCCGAAGGTGACCAGGAGTCTGAGGTTCTGCTCGCCGACCACGTCCAGCACGTGCCGCAGCCCGTCGACCTTGGGGGCGAGCGTGCTGCGGACGGCGGCCATGTCCAGCCCGCCGAGCGCAGTCGGCTCGTTGCGTCCCGCACCGTGCAGGACAGCGGTCACGGATCCGAGTGCCCCGGTCAGTTCGGCGACGGCCCCGGCGACGCGCACCGGATCGGTGACGTCGGCGGCCGCGTAGGCGACGCGTATCCCGCTCTCCCTCATCCGTCCCAGGTTCGCGGCGAGGTCCTGGTCGCTGCCCGGGTCCGAGCGGCCCAGCACGGCCAGCGCCGCGCCGGTCCGCTCGGCGACGGCCAGCGCGCACTCGGCGGTGATGCCCTTGCCGCCGCCCGTGACGAGCAGGACGTCGTCCGGGCCCAGCACCTGGTCGGTACGGTCCGGGGCGAAGGGCAGGGCCCGCAGCACGGGCACCCGCCGGGTGCCGTCCCGGTCGAGGTGCACCTCGCTGAAGTGCGTGGTCGCCGCGACCTCGGCTGCCACCCGGTCCGCGGCTCCGTCGGCCACCGGAGTGTGGACGACGGTGGTTCGCAGGTGGGGCGCCTCCAGGTGCAGGGTCTTGGCCAGACCGGCCGCGCCCCGGTCGTGCTGCACCAGGACGAAGCGTCCCTCCTGGCTGCCCGCGAGGGCCGATCTCGCCCCGTCCAGGGCGAGTTCGAGCTGATCAGGGGAGCAGCCGGCCGGCAGGCACACCAGAACTCCGGAACCCACCGCGGCGTCCTGGAGAGCGCGCCGGACTTCCTCGGCGAACGGGTGGTCGGCGGAGGTGAACAGCTCCCACGTGCCGTCCTTCTCATCCGCCACCGCCGGAGGGAGGGGCAGTTCGTCGAGGTCGACGGAGAAGGGCCGGGCCCAGGCCGCGGACCCGGTCACGACGGGCGCCGCCGTCGGGTCCGCACCCGTCTCGACCAGGGTCGTGAGGGCCGACGCCAGTTCCGCCAGGGTCGCCGTGGCGAAGTTCGTCGGAATGCTGGACGGGGCGAGTCCGAGCCGGACAGCCGTCTGGTTGACGATCTGGCCGACGGTGATCGAGCTCATGTGCAGATCGTCGAGGAGACTGCTGTTCTCGTCGATCAACTCGCTCGGAAGCTCCGCCCGCTCGGCCACCAGTGCGCGCAGCACGTCCAGCGCCGACTCCTCCGCCGTGTCGCCGGCGCCCGCGGTCGTCGGGGCGTCGTGCTCCTGGACGAGCGGTTCACGAGCGGCGGCGGGAAGCGTGAACTCGGGGGCCTGCTCGCAGGGGCTGGACAGGAAGAGGAACTCCTTGCCCACCTCCAACGGCCGGGTCAGCCGGTCGTTGAAGAGCCGCTCGTGAATGATCGGGGCCCCGATCACGAAGGCGGCGCCGACCACTTGCAGCAGCCCGCGCAGCGACTCGTCGTCGGTGTTCAGCGCGACGGCGGGTTTCCCGGCGGTCTCCGCGGCCAGGACGCTCAGCACCCGGCCGGGCCCGACCTCGACGAACAGGTCGACCTCGGCCGCCGCCGCCCGGACCGCCTGGGTGAACAGCACCGGGTCGGTGATCTGCTGCCGCAGCAGCTTGGCGAGATCGGTGTCGCGCTCCAGCTCCGCACCGGTGACGGTGGAGACGACCCGGCGTCCCAGCCCACCCAGCGGAGCCTTTGCCAGCCAGTCGCCGAAGGACTCGGCGGCCGGGGCGACGAGAGGGGAGTGGAAGGCGTGCGACACGGCCAGACGGGTGAAGGCGATCTCCGCGGCCGCCGCCCGCTCCCCGACACTCTCCACGGCCTCGACGGTCCCGGCGACCACCGTCTGCCGGGGGCCGTTGTACCCGGAGATCACGACCGGCAGCCCCTCGACGAGCCTGACCGCCTCCTCCGGGGTGGCCGTCAGGGAGGCCATCGTGCCCGAAGCGCTGTGTGCGGCCATGGCCGCACCGCGGGTGCGCGCGGCCTCCAGCAGCGTGGTCTCGTCCAGCGCACCCGCCCAGTGCAGGGCGGAGAGCTCGCCGAGACTGTGGCCGAGTGCGATGTCGGCCTCGATTCCCAGAGCTTCCAGCACCCGGAGTCCGGCCGTGGAACCGGTCACGATCCGCGGCTGGGCCACATGGGTGGCGACCATGTCTCCAGCGGTGGGAAGGCCTGCGCGCGCGTAGACCTCGGCGGCCTCGGTGAACCTGCGGGCGAGCGCGCCCCCGGCCGTCGAAGTGCCGGAACCCTGTCCCGGGAAGAGGAAGCCGACGCGGGCTCCCTCGGCGGCGGTGCCGAGGAAGGCGCGGCCGTCCTGGGAGAAGACCGGGCCGTCGTCGGGCGCCCGCCCCCCGGCGGTTTCGGCCAGTCCGCGCAGCCTGAGCTCGGCGTCCTCCGGCGAGGTGGCCACGACGGCGGCCCGGTGGGGCAGGTCGCGCAGTTCCCGCTGGAGGGTCGCGGCCAGATCGCCGAGCTGGGCATAGGAGACCTGCGCGGCGAAGTCGGCGACCTGGGTCAGCCGCCGTGCCAGCGCCGCGGGCGATTCCCCGTCCAGGAGCAGCAGTTCGGAGTCCTGGAGGGAGTTGGCCAGCAGCGTGGTCCGGCGGTTGACGGCAGGGCGGCGCCCGGAGGCGTCCGACCTGTCGAGGACGACATGGGTGTTGATCCCGCCGAAGCCCATGGCGGTGATGCCGGCCCGCAGCGGCGCGTTCTCGGGCCAGGACTCCGCCTTGCGCAGGACGCGCAGGTTGGCGGACTCGTCGGTGAGCAGGTCGTGGGGGTCCACGCAGCCGATGGCGGGGGGCAGCACCCCGGAGTCCAGGGCCATCACCGCCTTGATCAGTCCGGCGATCCCCGCTGCCGCCTTGGTGTGGCCGATCATGCCCTTGATGGAGGTGATGACGGCGCTCGGGGCGTGGGGGTCGGCTGCGGCGCGCGCACTCATGATCGCCCGGAGTTCGGTGGCGTCACCGACGGCGGTGCCGGTGCCGTGGCCCTCGAAGAGCGGCACGGTCTCGATGCCGAAGCCCGCCCGGTCGTAGGCGCGCGACAGCGCGAGCTGATACCCGCTCACCTCGGGCCGGGTGATGCCTCCCTGGCCGTCGGACGAGATGCCCCAGCCGGCGATGGACGCGTAGATGCGGTGCCCGGAGGCGACCGCGTCCTCCTCGCGCATGAGGACCACCATGCCGCAGCCCTCGCCCGGCCAGAAGCCGTTGGATCCGCGGTCGTAGAGCCGCATCTCCTTGCGGGCGAGCGCCCCGGTCTTGGCGAAACCGATGATCTCGAACGGGTCGATGGACAGATCGACGCCACCGGCGACGGCCACGTCGAGGTCGCCGCTCTGCAGCGAGGTGGCCGCGGTGGTGATGGACAACAGCGAGGACGAGCAGGCGCCGTCGACGGTGTAGCCGCCGCCGTTCAGGTCGAAGTGGTTGCAGATCCGCCCGGCGATGGTGTTGGACAGGCCCCCCGCGAGGGTGTCCTCGTCCACGGCGGGGAAGGGCTTCTTGTACGCCTCCTCCACGCCTCGGAGGAATGCGCCGAGGCGGTCGTCGTCCCACTCCTGCTCCTGGAGGGCGTCGGCGAGGATCCGGCGTACGTAGGGCCATCGCAGTCGCAGGCCGTTGGCGCGGGAGAACTCTCCGGTCAGCGTGTTGCCGACGACGACTCCGGTGCGCTCGGTGGGCAGCCCCTCACCGGCCGGGAAGCCGGCGTCCGCCAGCGCTCGGGTCGCCGTGTCCAGGGCGAGCCAGTGGGTGAGGTCGGTGGAGCGGAAGGTGCTGCCGGCGATCCGGTGGGCGACGCGGTCGAACTCCCAGCCCTCCAGCACCGCCGCATTGCGGGCGTAGAAGGTGTCGGGGACCGTGGGGTCCGGGTTCCAGTAGTCGTCCAACCGCATCCGGACGTCGGGCAGTCTGCGGAAGGCCCGCCGTCCGGCGACGGCGTTCTCCCAGAGCTCCCGGGGGGTGGTGGCGTCGGGGTACGTGCACGCGACTCCGACGATGGCTATGCGGCTCATACAGGCACCGTCGCCTTTTTCTTCGACGCTCGTTCGGCTGCGCACTTGCCGTGGAAGCAGGTGCCGTCCTTACAGGGGTTGCCCGAGAGGACGACCGTCGCCGGCTCGGGCGATCCGTCCGCCGGTCCGGAAGCGGCGGCGGGCGCCGGGGCGGCCGTCATCTGCTCGACCGCGGTGTCGGGGCGGTGGCCCTGGACCCCGAGGGCGGGAGGCGCCTGAGCCTCACGCTGCTTGGCGAGGAAGTGCAGCCCCCACAGGTAGCCCCCGCGGATCAGGCAGACCAAGGCGGTCGCGAAGAAGATGCCGTACGCGATTCCGAGAGCGGTCAGCACGCCGTACATCGCCGCGACTCCGGCTCCGAAGAAGATCTGGGAGGATCGCTTGGAGGGTGAGGTGCCGGGGTCGGTGACCATGTAGTTGGTGAAGAGCACGAAGGCGACGCCGGTCATCATGCCGAGTGCCGCGGGGATGGATGTGCCCGTGACCAGCCCTCGGACGACGGCCTGCACCACGAAGCCGCCGAGCCAGGCCATGATCAGCCACATGCGTCCGGTCAGCTTGGCGTTGAGCATGGTGCCCAGGACCAGGATGATCGCGGGGAGCACCCAGTCCGCCGGGCCGTACAGGTACTCGGTGAAGTGGTAGGGCGGCGCGATGCTCGCCCACGGGAAGAGGACCAGGATCATTGCGATCCCGAAGTTCGACGGGTTCATGTAGTGCCGCATGCGGCCCTTGAGCGGAGCCCGCAGCACCCACTTGGTGCCGACGGCCACGATGACGCCGAAGACCATGACCCACACGCGGTCGTTGACGTAGGTCAGCATGTTCACGGCGAGGCCCGTGATGTGGGCGGGGAAGAGGAATTCGACCATCCCCTTGAACCCCCCGCCGGCGAAGCGGGGCGCCCGCTTCTCGCCGCGGGCGCTGACGGCCTCCAGGACGATCTCCACCGCATAGGCGGTGAGGACCGCGATGAAGGGCCACAGCCATGGCTGTTCGAAGCCGAGGAAGGTGTACCCGGCGATGTTGAGGATCGAGATCGAGATCGCGAACCGGCGGAGGGCGGTGGTGACCTTCACATCGTGCCGGGGGGCGGGCGTGAGCGTCTTTGAACCGGGCACGGTCACTTCTCCTTCACGTCGGCGCCGAGTTCCAGCGCGTGCCTGCCGGGAGTCAGCTGGAGGTCCTTGTTGCGCACCTGACCGGTGCGGTCGCGCCAGGTCAGACGGGTCTCCATCGGGCCGTCGGCCTCCTGGCCGAGTCCGATGTGCACGTCCTGGCTGCGCTTGCCGGAGTGGCCGCTGCCGCCGTCGACGCGGCCCAGGCGGGTGCTGCCGTCGGACAGGGTCACGGTGACCTGCGCGCCGATCACGGGCGATCCGGCCTCGTCGACGAGGCTGAGGTTGAGGTATTCCCCGGTGTCCTTGCTCATGTTGCAGTAGAAGACCGGGTCCTCCCACTGGCGGGCGACCACCATGTCCAGGCGGCCGTCCCCGTCGGCGTCGCCGGTGGCGATGCCCCGGCTGGGCACGGGTACAGCCAGACCGAGCTGCTTGGACAGGTCGCTGTAGGCCTCGCCGTCCTTGTCCTGTACGAAGAAGCGCAGGTGCTGATCGCCGGCGAGGTCGTCGCCCTCCTCCACCCGGGGCCAGAAGCGGGGGTGCTTGACCAGCGCGTCGTTGGCGGTGGCGAGCTCCTGGAGCTGGGCCCAGCGGTTGCGCTTGCCCTTGACGAAGCCGACCGCCTGGGTGATCTCCTGGATTCCGTTGTTGTCGAAGTCCCCCATCTTCACGTCCCAGCCCCAACCGGACCAGGCGAGGTTGAGAGGTGCGCTCTCGTCCTTGTAGGGGGCGACGCCGTCACGGAACTTCGCCCGCAGATCCGCCTTGTCGCGAGCGGTCGCGACGAAGGCGAAGTTCGACTCCTGGATGCCGAAGGAGGTGGTGATGTTGGAGACGAAGGCGTCGTACAGGCCGTCGTTGTCCAGATCACCGAAGTCGACGCCCATGCCCTTGAAGGAGCTGCGGCCGATCTCCTTGGACTTCGGAGTGGTCGCGGTGTGTACGGCCTTCACCTCGCTGAACTTGAACGTTCCGGGGGTCGACCTGTTGTACAGCAGCGCCGAGGTTCCGAAGTCGTGCGCCAGGTACATCTCGGGGCGCTGGTCGCCGTCCAGGTCGGTGGCGGAGACGGCAAGTGTCCAGCCCCGGTCGATGCCCTTCGGCAGGACGTTCTTGACCTCCTCGAAGCCGGAGGGGGTCCAGCGGAAGAAGTGACCGCCGCCGCCGTTCTGGGCGTGGGAGAGCGAGTCGTTCATCGTCACGCCGCCGTGCACGCTGTCGTCCAGGACGGGGCTGTCGGGGAAGTAGTTCCCGATGTAGATGTCATTGTGACCGTCGCCGTCGAAGTCGGCGACCGTCGCGGCGTTGGAGTTCCACAGGGGGCCCTTGTAGGTGCTGCCGTTGCTGCCGGGAACCAGTTCGACGGGCTTGAAGGACTTCGGGTCCATCGCCGTGGTGTCCTCGCCCGGCTTCCTCTCCGCCTGGAAGATCACCGGGGTGCGGCCCCAGTAGTAGACGAGCAGGTCCATCGCGCCGTCCTCGTTGAAGTCCCCGGGGACGCAGCCGATCGGCGCCATGATGTCGCTCTTGGGCAGCGGAGCCGGGTCGAGCACGAAGGGGGCGTACGTGGGACTCTCGCGACCGGGCGCCGGGGCCGGGGTGACGACGGTCTGGTCGATCTGCGGATCGGTGATGCAGAGGTCGTTGGGCAGGCCGTCGCCGTCGATGTCGTTCATGGCGACGCCGGCGCCGACGGAGGAGATCCACGCCTCGATGTGCTTGTAGGCCTTGTTGACCTTGCGGACGCTCTGTTTCTTGTAACCGCCAGGCATGGATATCGCCATCGGCTCGAAAGTGAAACTCTCCGCCATTTCCTTTTTCTCGGCGGCGCTCGACTCCGACGGCTTCACCGCGTAGAAAGTGCCGACCATGACAGCGAGTGCGACGACCCCCGGAGCCTGCTTCCGCAGCCACGAAATTGGATGTGTCATGCGACGGCGCCCTTCTGCGTGGGAGGAATGGAACTGATGGTGGCGGCGATCTGCTGCCGCCAGGTCTCGAAGGCCGGGGTCTCCCCGCCGGCACAGGTGGCGGGCCGTGCGTCCGTGCACACCTGTGCGGCTTCCGCCGGGGTCCGGCCGCCGCACAGGATCTGGGCGGCCAGGTGCGTGTGGGCGGTCGTCGTCCCCGCCCGCTCCCGCGCCTCGCAGGCGAAAGCGGAGCCCTGTACGAGGCTGGGCAGATGGTCGCCCGCGTGCTTGGCGAAGCGCCGCAGTTCGTCCCCGTCCACGCTTCCCGCGTAGGTGCAGGCCAGCCCGGCGCCCGCGTAGAGGTCGGCGTGGCGGTGCTCGGGGAACGTGCCGATGAGGTCGGCCACGACGTCGGGGTCGGTGCCCCCGACGAACCACATGGCCCGGCCGATGCCCTGGTCGATGGCGCGCGCGCTGTAGGCGTCCGGGCCGCCCTTCCAGGTGAAGGGGTGCTCGGCGGCGGGATTGCGAACGTAGGAGTCCGTCTTGAAGTACGCCTGGTGGAAGCCGTACCCGTCCAGGATCAGCCAGCGCAGCACCGGGTCGGTCGCGGTCACGTCGGGCCACAGGAACTTGGGGAGCCGGGCCATTGCCCACCCGATGCCGACGTAGATCATGTAGTTGTGACGCCGGCCCTCGCCCTCCAGGATCCCCGTCAGCCGCCGACTGCTCCCGGTGAGGGAGCCGAGCATGACCGCACCCATGCCCGCGCCCTCGTAGGCGAACCCGCGAAAGGCCCGGGGCACGGTCTCCAGCCAGTCGACGGCCTGGCTCGCCGAACGGGCCTCGACCGCGTACGCGTACCCCTGCAGGAAGCTCGTCCCGACCGTCTCCAACTGGTGCTTGGCCTCCGCGTCCTTGATGTGGAAACCCCGTGTTTCCAGCTGTGTTTCTCGAACACTGGGAGTGAGAATTCGGCGCCTCAGCGCTCGCAACATGGACACCTGAAAGACCGCCCCTCGATACTCTTGCCTGACATCCTCATTGGCTCAGCCGAACTTATTCAATTGAGGTGACCGAATGTCTACTCCGGAAATGCTCAGGGGTATGTGAGCGGAAGCTTCTCGCGTACTGATCTGCGCCAGATCTCGTAGCTGGGAACACCGTCGCCGACGCCCGCGGGGGGCGCGGCGTCATCGGCGAGTTCGGCAGCGGACTCGACGGTGAGGCCGGTCAGCGCGTGCAGCGCTGTCCGGGTGTGCTCGGGAACCGTCAGCGAGAAGTGGCGGGCCTTGGCGGCGAAGACCGAGCCCTGGGCGACATGCCCGGCCAGCTCACCCGACCGGACGCGAAGCGTGTCCAGCTCCGCCGCGGTGGAGCAGCCGGCGAACGTGGCCGCGAGCCCGACACCGGCCCACAGGTCCGGCCTGCGATCGGAGGCGAACCGGTTGACCGCGGCGCACACGGCATCCACCGCGGCGCCGTGGATGAACCACAGGGCTCGCCCGATGCCCTGGTCCACCGCCCGCTGGAAGTAGCCGGGCCGGTCCTCCCAGCCGTACGGGGTGTCCAGCCGCTGCTCGTCCACCCATCGCTCCGGGGCGAAGTAGGCGCGGTCGAAGCCGTAGCCGTCGACCGCGAGCCAGCTCATCGACGGGTAGAGGTCGTCGCCGTCGAGCGCGGGCACGGCCTTCTTCCACAGCGGCCTGGGCAGCTTGGCCATCGCGAAACCGATGCCGATGTAGTTGAGGAAGATGTGGCGGCGTCCGGCTCCCTGGAGCAGTTCCGCGGTGCGGCCTCCCCGTCCGGGCATCGAGTCCCGGATCACCGAAGCCATGGTCGCGCCCTCGTAGGCGAAGCCCCGCAGCTCCTCGTCGACCAGGGAGAGCCGCCGCTCGGTCTCCCACAGGCTCTTCGACTCGATGCCCCACTCGAATCCGGTGACCACCGTCTGGGGGATGGTCTCCAGCTGGCGGGTCGCGGCGGTCTCGACCACCGGGAAACCCCGGCCCGCGAAGCTCACGTCGGCCAGGGACGGAGCCATGAGAAGTCTGCGCAGGGATCCCGGTACCGATGCCACGCGTGTGCCTCCCTCGACCGGCCACCAGGGGGTGGCGAAGGGCCTCATGGTCGGCTCGGCGCGAAGATCAGAGCATCTTCGCAAATGCGCAACACCTCTGTGCTGCAAGGGGGTTTGAGGATGAATGAACGCGCTGGCAACTCGTGCCGTGCGCAATGCCGTCCGGCTCTCACGGAGCCCGGAATCAGCGCGTCCGGCGTACCGCCACCTCGTCCTCGTGGACGTCCCGCCCGCAGGACGCGCAGCCCAGCCGCACCCGTACACCGCCGTCGCATCCGGTGTGCTGCGCCTGCCGGGACGGTCCCAGCTCCGCGGGCAGGTTCCGGTCGCCCCACTGCATGAGGGCGACCACGGCGACGGTGAGTTCACGGCCCATGGGCGTGAGCGGGTACTCGTGGCGTACCGGCTTCTCCTGGTACACGACCCGCCGCATGACACCCAGGTCGACGAGACGGCCGAGACGGTCGGCCAGCACGTTCCGGGAGATCGGCATCTGGCGCAGGAACTCGTCGTACCGGCAGGCGCCCAGCAGGGCGGAGCGGACGATCAGCAGGTTCCAGCGCTCTCCGATCACTTCCAGGGACCGGGCCAGCGAGCAGTCCTGTCCTTCGTACGTCCGTGGCAGCATGCCTGACCGTACCGTTCGAGTTGTTTCACAGGACCCACGGAAGGCCCGGCTCACGGAGAAGAGAGCACTCCGGAAGAAGCCCGCGCGCGCGAAGTGCTGGTGTGATGACCCACTGCCCCTCCCAAACCGACCGTGGAGGCCCAGGGATGGCCATCAGCACCGGAGCATCACCTTTCACCGTTCGCGGCGGGATCGAAGCCGTCAACACCCGCCACCACCAACTCGGCCTGCGTGTGTTCATGTTCATCGTCGTCGCGCACTGGGCTGAGCACCTGGTCCAGGCCTACCAGATCTACGTCATGGGCTGGCCCATTCCGGAGGCGCGCGGCGTCCTCGGGATGCCGTTCCCCTGGCTGGTCACCTCGGAGTGGATGCACTACGGCTACGCCCTGGTGATGATGGTCGGCCTGTTCCTCCTGCGGCCGGGGTTCACCGGGCGCTCGGCCACCTGGTGGAAGATCTCCCTCGGCATCCAGGTCTGGCACCACATGGAACATCTGCTGCTCCTGGTGCAGGCACTGGCCGGGGCCAACCTGCTGGGGAGGCCGGCGGCAACCAGTCTGATCCAGCTGATAGCGCCCCGCGTGGAGCTGCACCTCTTCTACAACACCCTGGTGACGGTTCCCATGGTGGTCGCGATGTACCTGCACACCCGGCCCGGCCGACCGGACAACGCCGACGCACGGTGCACCTGCGCCCCGAAGGCCTGACCCCGTGACGACGAGCGGCAGAAGGCCTTCGGGGTTCGTGTCCTTGCTGCTCCTGCTTCTCGGAGTCCTGCTGTTCTGGCTGACGGTGCCGAACCTGGGTGACGCGGCCCGGACCGCCACGGCGGACGGGCCCCTGGGCACCTTCACCGCTACCCGCCTGGTGTGCGCCGGGCACGCCGGACACACCACCTGCGAGTGGCTGGGGACGTTCCGCTCCACCGACGGCACCGTGGATCTCGGGAGCGTCAAGCTGTACGGAAGCGACCGCGACGCCTTCGAAGCCGGCCGGACCGCTCCGGCCGTGGACGTGGGCAACCCCGGGCGGGTCTACGATCCGGCCGGTTCGTACACCTGGATCGTCACGGTCGGGCTGGCCGTTCTCTCCTACGCCCTGCTCATCACGGTCGCCCGCCGCCACCTCGGGCCTCCCCCGCGGGCGGCGGGCGTCCTGCCGGCGGCGAGCTGAGCGCCCGGGAAGGGGAGAAGCGCGCGGGTGGGTCCGGGGAACCGGAACCCGCCCGTATCCCCCTCGGCCGTCCACGAGGGACGCGTCGCTCAGCTCCCCTCCTGGGAGCCGGGCCGGCGGCCGGACAGCTCCAGCAGGTTGTACGCCGAAGCCGCCGACACGAGAGTCATGTGGTGATGCCAGCCGGGAAAGGACCGTCCCTCGAAGTCGAGCAGACCGAAGTCGTCCTCCAGCGACTGCACCGCGGTGCCCGCCCGGTGCTGGAGCCCGGCCAGCGCCAGCAGTTCGTCGGTCCGCCGCTGCGTCATGTTGGTCAGCCAGATCCGCGCGGAGCGGGGCCCCGAGTAGGACGGCATACCGAAGATCCGGTACGTGGCGTGCGGCGTGTGACGTGCCAGCCGCACCTGCGGCAGCCGCACCAGCGTGGTCATCGTGGCGGTGCGATCGGCGCCGCCGTGCCCATCATGGGCGCCGGGTCTGAGATGCCCGGCGTGCTTGAGGCCGAAGAGGCGCTGTGCCTCCACGGGGGCGGGCAGGTTCGCGGAGTACGCGCCGCGCGCCGTCGTTCTCCCCACCGGGACCACCGGGGTCCGGCCCGGCAGTGACACGACGAACTCGCGTCCCCTGGCGGTGAGTCCGCGCACCAGCGAGATGACCCCGGAATGATGACTCAGATCGGCCACCACCGGCCGGGGACTCAGTTGCGTGCTCCCGCACAGCGCGTCGACGAGGTCCAGCGCATGCTGCTCGACGCTGCGCTGGCCGACCGATTCGGGGATGCGGGCCCGTGCGCGGCGCGCATGGTCCTCGACCCAGGCCCCGGGCAGCAGGAGCCCCCAGTGGACGGGCACGGCCGTCGCGCCGGTGGAGAGGAACGCACCCACCGCGAGCTGGCAGTTGACGGAGCGTCCGGTGGCGGGGACGAAGCGCCGGTGCACCCCGCAGGAGTGATCTCCCCGCTTGCGTAACACCGCCACCGACAGGACCCAGGCGCGCGGATCGAGCTGCTGCTCGACCCATCTCATCAGCTCGGCACGTGCCGGGGCCCAGTCCCAGGGGCTGGCATTGAGGAACTGGTGCATCGACTGCGACGCGGTGGGCGAACGGGAGACGGTGGCGGCCATCCGTCTGATCGACTTCTTGCCGTCGGTGGTCAGCAGCCCCGTCAGGTAGGCCTGGGCCCACGCCCTCTGATCGGCCCTCGGCAGGTGCCCGAAGATCTGATCGGCAAGTACGGAGACCGGCAGGTGCGCGTGCCTCACGTCGTGTGCCGCCATGGCTCGTTTCCCTTCTCCTGGGCAACCGATCGAGCGCCGCGATATCGCAGCGAGCGATATGGTGTTCTACGGGGAGGGCGCTTCCGTCGGCCGGAGACCTGGCAGGGAACGTCGGCCCCATGGGGCTCGAAGATCGCCGACATCCCTCCCCCTCCCCCGCTTGACCAAGCCTTTTACCTGCTTGATCGATTCGTGGTTGTCACCTGGTCGCCATTGCGCCGAAACTTGAGTGCCGTCGGCCTGCCCCCCCGGGCAAGGCTCCGAACCCCTTCGGCATAAAACTCCGCACGCTGCTTCGCCATGCCGATCATCGTCGGAGAGGACATCGTAAATCAGGATCGGCCGGTACGTACACGGAGCATGGTCCCGCGATCCGGTACCGCACGGTTCGGGCGCCACGGCTGAAAAGGGACCATCCGGGAAACCTGGCGCCGGCGGAGGAACCAGCTGAAACGCCACCGGTGAATCGCTCCGACGGTCCTACGGCAGCCGGGCATCGGCCATCACGGATTCCGTTGAGCGGACCGTGCCGGGCCTGCACTCCGCCGCCCCTGGCGCGCAAGAGGACCGGGCCGCACGGCGGGACCGCCGACGGTGGGCGGATGGGCGCTCCCCCGTCCGCACATCGTTCCGTCTGCCGCGACCCACCCGTCATCGCGCCCACGCGAACCTCCCCTACGTCCCCCGTCGGCGGCACGGGCTCGAACCCGGTCGCCGATTCGCAGGGGCACGACCTTAGCGGGAGTTGGGTGAATGGCCGAAGTCTTCTGGCAGAAAATCATCAAAAGCCCGGGCCGGCTGCCCCCGCCTCCGCCTCCCCCGCGGACTCCCGACGTGCCGAGGGCGGCCTGAACCCCGCGTGCACACTTCTACAGAACACACCCTTTGTCGGGGTGAATCGGCCAAAAATTTTAGTCTCCCATGGACAAAAAAAGAATCGTTCCTATGATGCATCGAAGACGTTTTCCGGGGGTGCCTCGGCGCGTTCAGTCACGCGAACATGACCAGTTCCGATGATTCAGGAAGCGCACACGTGATGAGTTCAGCCGAAGGCAACGCTTCGACCCGTCCACCGGATCCGCGCCTCACGGCGGCCGGCCCTCCGGCCCCCGGGGCTGCTCCCGCACCACCGCGACATGCCACTCCGGCACCCGATGCCCCGGGCGCCGGGCGACAGGCCGAGCGGTTCTGAGAAGCGGGACCGATCCGTTCGCCACCCGCCGCTCACGCGCGCGGGGCGGACACGCACGGCTCAGCCCTTTTCGTATCCACCGACGGTCAGGAGCGCCCGTGGACGAGGCCGGCTCTGCAGGTCATTTTCGCTCGAACGCTGTGCCCGCCACACCGGTCGGCCCCCGCGGAACCTCCTCGGAACTGTCACCCGCCGCCCGCCCCCTCGGCCTTCCCGAGCGCCGGCGCACCTACTCGGCCCCGGCGCGCCGCAGACGCCTGCGGACCGTGCGCAGCACCCCCTCGGTGTTGGGGGTGGGGTTGTTACCGGATTCGTTGACGGATCGGGGGAACGCGAAGCTGTTCGTGCGGTTGTACGCGCAGGACTACCGGCATGTGACGGGGCTGGGGTGGTACCGGTGGGACGGCACGCGGTGGCAGAGCGATGAGGACGACACGGTGCTGTGGGTCGCTGGTGAGATGGCGGAGAGTATCGCGGCGACCGATCCGCGGGGGGTGTATTCCGATGCGGCGCTGCGCAAGCACCGGCGGCGTGCGTTGAGCACGTCGGGGATCAACGCGTTGTTGAGCCAGGCGAGATCGGCGCCGGGGATGGTGCTCAGTGCGGGGGCGCTGGACGCGGATCCGTACATGCTGTGCACGCCGGCGGGGGTGGTGGACCTGCGGTCGGGGAAGCTGCGGGCCGCGGACCCGGACCGGGACTTCCATTCGCGCTCGACCTCGATCGGCCCCCGGCAGATGCCGACGCCGCGCTGGGATCTCTTCCTGACCGATACCTTCGGGGACGACGCGCGGGGCCGGGAGATGATCCGTTTCCTGCATCTCCTGCTCGGTTACTCCCTCACCGGTGACGTCGGAGCGCAGGTCATGCCGTTCCTGTTCGGATCGGGCAAGAACGGAAAGTCCGTACTGCTCGACGTCCTGATCAAGCTGCTGGGCGACTACGCGGACGCCGCGCCGCCCGGTTTCCTGATGGCCCGTCCCTTCGAGGGGCACCCCACCGACCTCGCCGAACTCCACGGACGCCGCGTGATCGTGTGTTCCGAGGTCAAGCCCGGTGACCGGTTCGACGAGTCCCGGGTGAAACTCCTGACCGGCGGCGACCGCATCAAAGCACGCCGGATGCGCCAGGACTTCTTCTCCTTCGCCCCCACCCACAAACTCTGGCTCCTGGGCAACCACCGCCCCGAAGTCGGCACCGGCGGCTACGCCTTCTGGCGCCGGATGCGCCTGATCCCCTTCGACCGCGTCGTCTCCGACCAGCAGAAAATCGACAACCTCGCCGACATCCTCGTCACCGAGGAAGGCCCCGGCATCCTCAACTGGCTCATCACCGGAGCCCACCACTACCTCAACAGCCCCCGCGACCTCACCGGACCGGAAACCGTCCGCATCGCCACCACCGCCTACGCCGAAACCGAAGACCACACCGGCCGCTTCCTCACCGAACACGGGACGACCTCCCGGTCAGGGCGGACACGTCACCGCGGAACGGAATCGTCCGGGGGAACGACATCCGGGTGAGGGGGGGTGGAGAGGGGGCCTCCTTCGGATCGTTCGGTCTTCTGGCCTTTGGTGCGGGGGGTGAGGGTGGCGGGGTCGACGGCTTCGGCCGGTGCGCCGGTGGCGTAGAGGCCCTGGGGGGCGGTGTCGCGGTCGTGGGGCAGGAGCCAGAAGACGCGTCGGCGGAAGGTGCCGGACGTACGTGAGGGGCGGGCCCGCGCATGGAGCACGGCGTATCCCACCATGCGGCCGTCCCGGTGGTAGGCGGGCCTTCCTCTCCGGTTGGGGAGCCGGTCCAGGCTCTGTCGTACGTAATCCAGGATCGAGATGTCCTCCAGCCAGACAAGCTCCGCTTCCTCACTGATCTCGTCCCCGTCGATCAGAGCACTCACTCCGCCTCCTCCTCGGCCACAGCCGCTACTGGACACTGTGCACCGGGCCTGCGGCCATGAGCAGCCTAAAGTCGGATACCGCATCAGCCCGGGGCGGGGTATGGGATCCTGCGCCCGCCGGCGGTGAAACAGGCCTCACGCGTCCCACGGAGCGATCGGATGCCAGGAGATGCCTCCCGGCGCGCGTGAGTCCAGTCCTGACGTCCCGGTACAAGAAGGTGAAGATGCCCGCCGCGATCAGGGTCCCCGCGGAGACCGCCGTCAATCGTGTGGAGGATGACGTCATCCGGGCCGCGGACCGACCGCCCGCGCAGAAGGCCGACAGCGGGAACACCGGCGCCACGGCCGGCACGCCGCCGATCGACCGCAGAGGAACTGCCGCCGACGGACCGACGCTCCCGCCGCCATCCCTCCCCTTTCCCGTGCCGCTGACTCGGTGATGCCGGCCACAACAGGGTTCCCCTCCACGGCTGAGGTCACAGCGTAGAAGCGGCACCGGGCAAATCCATCTCCCAGAATGCTCGCCCGCGGCACGGAGGCGAAATCCGGCCGATGCCGCACAGGACCCGGGCACACAAGCGCACGGAGGAAGTTGAGCACGCTCGCCTCCCCCGTGAACATGAAGGCCGCTTCGTCCCTCCGCATCCGAGGAGCACTGTGCCGCACATCGAGATCAGCAACGACCACCCCGGCATCCGGGGCTTGATGTTCCAGCGGCCGGACGCCGCCGCGCCGCTCAACCACCTCGCCAACGTCCTGCTGCGCGCCCCGGCGTCCTTGAGCCGGGGCGAACGGGAACTGATCGCCGCCTACGTCTCACACCTGAACGACACCCCGTTCTGCGCCGGAACCCACGGAGCCGCGGCAGCAGCACAGCTGGACGGCGGACACGAGGCGGTGACCGCCGTCTTCGCCGCTCCGCAGGACGCACCCGTCTCCCCCCGGATGCGCGCCCTGCTCGCCGTCGCCGCCGAGGTCATGGCAGCTGCGCGTCCCGTCGGCGACGAGACGGTAGCGGCTGCCCGCGCCGCGGGTGCCGAGGACAGCGACATCCACGACACCGTGCTGATCGCCGCCGCCTTCTGCATGTACAACCGCTATGTCAGCTGCCTGGCGACCGGCATCCCGACGCAGGACGACTACTACCAGCAGGCTGCGGACCGCATCGTCACCGACGGCTATGCCACGGCGAGCGGACAGAACGGCACCCGGGCCGACGAGGCTCTCACCGGCTGACAGGCGCGGGCACTTCCCCCCCCTCACCCGGGCACAGGTGTGGCCGGGTGAGGGGGGGTGGTGAGGGGGCCTCCTTCGGATCGTTCGGTCTTCTGGCCTTTGGTGCGGGGGGTGAGGGTGGCGGGGTCGACGGCTTCGGCCGGTGCGCCGGTGGCGTAGAGGCCCTGGGGGGCGGTGTCGCGGTCGTGGGGCAGGAGCCAGAAGACGCGTCGGCGGAAGGTGCCGGACGTACGTGAGGGGCGGGCCCGCGCATGGAGCACGGCGTATCCCACCATGCGGCCGTCCCGGTGGTAGGCGGGCCTTCCTCTCCGGTTGGGGAGCCGGTCCAGGCTCTGTCGTACGTAATCCAGGATCGAGATGTCCTCCAGCCAGACAAGCTCCGCTTCCTCACTGATCTCGTCCCCGTCGATCAGAGCACTCACTCCGCCTCCTCCTCGGCCACAGCCAGGAGCCCGATGCCCGGGTAGTACTTGCGCTGGTTCGACAGCAGCATCTCCTTCGGTGACGCCAGTCCGACGGCTTCCCGGATGCGGGCGGCGAAGGCCCGGGACGAGGCGGGATTGATGCCCTCGTGCCGGGACCAGGCCGTGTAGGCGTGGTACAGGCGGGCCTGTTCGACTCTGTGGTGGGGCTGGAAGGTGCAGCGTTCGGTGAGGAAGCGGCCGGTGTGGTCTTCGGTTTCGGCGTAGGCGGTGGTGGCGATGCGGACGGTTTCCGGTCCGGTGAGGTCGCGGGGGCTGTTGAGGTAGTGGTGGGCTCCGGTGATGAGCCAGTTGAGGATGCCGGGGCCTTCCTCGGTGACGAGGATGTCGGCGAGGTTGTCGATTTTCTGCTGGTCGGAGACGACGCGGTCGAAGGGGATCAGGCGCATCCGGCGCCAGAAGGCGTAGCCGCCGGTGCCGACTTCGGGGCGGTGGTTGCCCAGGAGCCAGAGTTTGTGGGTGGGGGCGAAGGAGAAGAAGTCCTGGCGCATCCGGCGTGCTTTGATGCGGTCGCCGCCGGTCAGGAGTTTCACCCGGGACTCGTCGAACCGGTCACCGGGCTTGACCTCGGAACACACGATCACGCGGCGTCCGTGGAGTTCGGCGAGGTCGGTGGGGTGCCCCTCGAAGGGACGGGCCATCAGGAAACCGGGCGGCGCGGCGTCCGCGTAGTCGCCCAGCAGCTTGATCAGGACGTCGAGCAGTACGGACTTTCCGTTCTTGCCCGATCCGAACAGGAACGGCATGACCTGCGCTCCGACGTCACCGGTGAGGGAGTAACCGAGCAGGAGATGCAGGAAACGGATCATCTCCCGGCCCCGCGCGTCGTCCCCGAAGGTATCGGTCAGGAAGAGATCCCAGCGCGGCGTCGGCATCTGCCGGGGGCCGATCGAGGTCGAGCGCGAATGGAAGTCCCGGTCCGGGTCCGCGGCCCGCAGCTTCCCCGACCGCAGGTCCACCACCCCCGCCGGCGTGCACAGCATGTACGGATCCGCGTCCAGCGCCCCCGCACTGAGCACCATCCCCGGCGCCGATCTCGCCTGGCTCAACAACGCGTTGATCCCCGACGTGCTCAACGCACGCCGCCGGTGCTTGCGCAGCGCCGCATCGGAATACACCCCCCGCGGATCGGTCGCCGCGATACTCTCCGCCATCTCACCAGCGACCCACAGCACCGTGTCGTCCTCATCGCTCTGCCACCGCGTGCCGTCCCACCGGTACCACCCCAGCCCCGTCACATGCCGGTAGTCCTGCGCGTACAACCGCACGAACAGCTTCGCGTTCCCCCGATCCGTCAACGAATCCGGTAACAACCCCACCCCCAACACCTGCTCCGGGCCCGCAGACGCCTCTGCACGACCCGGAACCCCTCCCGCGGGCAGCGAAGGCCCGGCAGAAGTGGACCGTGCGAGGATCTGGGCTGCCACGGCGTGAGCGTCGAAGCCGGACGGCGGACGGCCTCCGGGGGTCATCCCTCTCTCCTCAGGTACAGCGGCCGGCGCGCACCGGCCGACATCCCGCTGCGGATGATCCCAGCGGCTTTCCTGCCCTGCCCCGGCCGGGCTGCGGCCGCGGTGTCCTGAAGGATCTGCTCGGCCTGCTGATGGGTGAGGAAACCGGCGGTGACCAGTCCGCCCGCGGTGTACGAGGCCCGGTTGAGCTTCTCCGAGAATCCGGTGCCCTGCGACTGCGCGGCGCAGGCTGCCACCTCGGCCAGCACCGGAACGAGTATGCCGAGAGCACCCTGCCCACCGCCGCCCGCGGCGGCGACGGCCTGGCGGGCCCTGGGCGGGGGCTGCCAGGGGCCTGCCTGGATCTTCCGAGGCAGGTGGCCCGTCCGCTTCAGCTCCTCGGCCAGCCAGGCAGGCAGCACCGCAGGCTTCCGGCAGGCGCCCAGAGCCCGGTAGGTCCCGGCCCGGGTCCAGGTCCCCGGGGCGACGATGTATCCGCCGTGGGCGCGGACGTCCACCTGCCAGGCCAGGGCGCGTCCGCCACCCGAGCCCGCGGAGCTCTGCCACGAGCGGGCGTCGGGAGCCCGGTACCAGACGTGGAGGCCGCCCGAAGGCGTGCGCACCCGCAAGGTGTCCTCGTCATCGGCCGGGTCGGGGGCGCCCCGCAGGGCCGCGAGGAGGGCCAGGGTGTGGTAGCCGTTCGCGAGACCCGTGAGATCGACCTGCGGCGGTACGGGTATGCCCGGCAGCAGGCAGTCGCGGTCGGGCAGGCTCTGTCCATGGGCATCGATGTCGATGACGACCAGCCCGGCGGGGCCGCAGGAGACCCCGACTCCCGCTTCCGGTGCACTTCTCCACCACCGGAGGATCCTCTCGGCGTCACACGTGGCTGCCCGGAAACCATGGCACCAGCGCCCTTCCGCAGGGCAGGTGCAGCCCGAGTGGGTGTGACCGGGGGCCCGGCAGCCCCCGCAGTTGCCTGCCGGCGTCTTGCGGCCGACGGCCAGTGGATGGACCGGCCAGCCTTGTTCCGCGCACCACCGGGCAATGTCCACGGACCGCGGCGCAGCCGGGAGGACGGTGCCGGGGCGTACGGTGGAGAATCCCCGAACGCGCAGCTCAGGAGCCATACATCGTTCCCCCGTAGCGACTGAAGCGACCCACCGACCAACACAGATTAGCGAAAACATCCGGCCCGTGCGGAGCTTCCTCTTCCCGAATCTTGCACCGTATTGGCGCCGGAGAAGCCTCTACTCACGCGTTCAGTTTCCGTAGCGACCGAGCCCCTTTGATCGCTGTACCTCTGAATCGACAAAGCGCCAGTTCGGAGGGGATGCCGACGGCTGACAGCGACGGAAGCGACTCGACTCTCCTGTATATGACGCATGCCTGCACCCGCAGAATGACCTCATATACCCGAACTGTGGGTCGCTTCCGTCGCTATCGACACCGGACGACCTCTTTTCCCTGGTCGCCGGGGGTACGAGTGCGAGCGACCGAGCGGTTTCCCGGTCGCTCGCACCAAGAGACCGGAATTGTTCGATCCGGTATTCGGTCGGCCGCCGAGGCTGAACGCGTAAGGGTGCTGTCGGGTGGTGACGCGGCATGTCGGCGTCGCGAGTTCTCGCGGACCGTGCAGCGTAGGACCGCGTGGCCCGTTTTTCCGAAGCCGGGTGCTGCGATTCCCCGGTCCAGGAGGCCGACCGAGCCCCTCCTGCGGCGATCAGTCTTCTGACGACCGCCACGGAGCCTCGTTGCCCGATGGGCGGGAAGGCGGGTAAGTGGCATCCGGAAGAGACCTTGCGAGGAGAGAGACATGTCCGAGACCAACACGCCGAGCACTGAGCTGCAGGCCCTGGACCGCCTGGTCGGCACCTGGAAGGTAACCGGCGGAGCCGAGGGGACTGTCCGTTACGAGTGGATGCCCGGTGGTTTCTTTCTGATCCAGCACGTTGACCTGACCCAGGACGGCGAGCAGGTCAGCGGCATGGAACTGATCGGCAACCTGCGTCCGTTCGGTGAGGAGCCCGGTAAGGACGTGGTGTCGAGGTATTACGACTCCCAGGGCAACACCCTTGACTACGTGTACGAACTGGTCGGCGACAAACTGACCATCTGGGCCGGTGAGAAGGGAAGCCCCGCTTACTTCGAGGGCGAGTTCAACGCCGCGGGAACCAAGGCGACCGGTGACTGGGTCTACCCCGGTGGAGGCGGCTACTCCTCGACCATGAGCCGGGTCTGAGGGTCCGTAGAGAGAGAATCCAGCCCCGGCCATCGTCGTACCGGATGACGGCACCGGACCGTGGCTGTCCACGTACCGCGCTCCGTAAGAGGCACGGGTACGAGGGGGCCGGCGCCGCCACCCGGTAGCGCGTGAACGGGCCGGTCGCTCCGGTCAGCGCGCCGAAGCAGTGCTGAGACCTGGACTGTCCGCCCGGCCCCCCGACTCCGTGGGCCGGGCGTAACGGTCCTGCCGTACACAGATCAGGCACAGCCCCGTGAACACCGTCAAGGTGACCGCACTCAGCACGATCATCCCGTCGGTGAAGTGCACGAGCAGCAGTGTGCTGATCAGCTCGGCGCCTATGAGCACGAAGAGAATCATCCGTATCGTCAACGGGGTGAGCCTGGTGCAGACCCATGCGCCCAGCGGCGCACCCACGGCGACGACAGGAGCCGCCGCCGTCCAGTAGTCGACGACGGGCCCCGTGAAGTCTCCTGTACGGAGAATGTGAGTGAGGAAGGCCGCGATGGATATCACCGTCATCATCACGACGGTGGTCGGGGTGGCCACTTTCTCCGACACCCGGAACAACAGCACGAGCAGCAGGAACATCACACAGTTCTCTCCCACTCCGGCGACGCCGCTGATGACACCGCCGAGGAAGCCCGCTGTCACCACCAGCACCTTCTCCCGCCCGTTCCAGAAGGGGATCGTGTCGTTGCGGTGGTAGCCGCGCTGTCGCATCTGGACGAACAGCGCCACAGCGAGCGCCACGAGGAGCATCGTGAACAGGGCCCGGACGGTTCCCAGGGGGACAAGGGGGGCCAGCAAGGAGACGCTGAGCACCACTCCGACGACCCCCGCGGCCGAGCCGTGGATCACCACACGCCGCTCGATGGGTATGCGGCACAGCAGGATGGACAGCGAGGCCGCGGTCATCCCGATCGACTGAATGGCGAACGTGAAGACGCGTGCCTGGTCCGGTGGTACGGCCAGAATTTTCGTCATGACCGGAAACGCGATGGCCCCACCGCCCTCGCTGGTCCCCCCGCCCACCAGTGACCCGAAGATCATCGTTACCGCGACCCGCCAGTTGTCGGCGAGTACGTCGAAGTACTCCGTCCCCCACACCAGCGCCCACGTCAGCCACACCGCCCCGGCCAGACAGGAGTTGACCAACAGAACTTTCGACAGCCCCGCCCTCATGAGCACCGTTTCCCCTCGTGCGACACCCGCGGCTTCTGCCGCGCACTACCAGTAAGTCGTTGAGCCGTGGGGGCAAGTTCCGGCGGGAAGCACGCCGGGCCTCAGCTTGTCGGCTATGTCGCGCCGCAGCCGGTGCACCTGCGACGGTCGGCGTCCGCGGAGGGGGGCTGGCCGGTTGCTCGCCTCCCCTCCCCCACCCGCCGGCCGGGCGACAACAGGTCGGCCGATCCGACACCCTGGCGTGTCTTGGCCCACCGGGCTGTACAGGGCCGGGCTCGCCCGCGTTCAGCACGCGGCTACAGGTCGAACTCGAGGTGTTCGATGTCGGTGAAGCGGACTTCGTCCAGGGAGCCGGCGCGGCGGCCGCCGTCCTGGAAGTAGACCTCCTTGAGCGCTTCGGCGGCGATCTCCTGGAGGCGGGTGTCGGACGCGCCCTGCTCCTGGGCGTCGAAGAGGCGGGCGGCGTGGACCGGTGGGAGGGCGACGGTCAGGTGGCGGATGCGGTCCTGGTCCGTCGACCCGATCGGGGCGGTGTAGCCGAGGCGGGCGCGGGTGTCGATGATGATGCCGTCCGTGGACGCGGCCTTCGCCTTAGCCTTGGCCCTGATCTGCGGCTGCCACCGGGCCTTCACTTCACGGTCCAGGCGTCCGGCGAGGTCGGGTCGGGGCTTCTTGATCTGGTCCTTCACGTAGCGCTCGACGGTGCGCTGGGAGACCCGCAGCATCTGCGCGACGGCCCTGGTGCCGCCGAGCTGCTTGACCAGGTACCGCATCTGCGCACCCGCGCTCTTCGGTGTGGGGCGGGTGAACGCCTTCTGCACCGCCTTGTCGAGTCCGTCCCCGATCAGGCTCATGCCGGTCTTCTCCTACTCTCCGTTGTCGGCATCGGTGATGGTGCCGTCCTTGATGAACCGGGCGAAGTTCAGATGCGGTGCGTCGAACTGCTCGCGCACCCCTTCGCCCCAGAGCACGGTCTGGGTGCCTTCGTGCTTGACCAGGCCGGGGTTGATGCCGAGCTTGAACCCGCCGGGCAGCGGCTTGCCGTCCCGGTAGGGCAGCACGTCCAGCGGCGAGGGGCCGTCGGAGGCGTAGACGACGCAGTCGGACAGGACCGCGATCGGATACCGGCCGGTGAACGCCGCGTGCTTGACGATCTTGCGGTGCAGGTTGATCCGGGTGCGGGAGATGACCGCCGCCCGGATGTCCGGCCGCCACGTCGGCCGCTCCAGAGCGCGCCACCGCTCGCCCGGCCGCCAGCCTTCGCCGCGGGGCCGCTCGCGCAACTTGCCCAGGCCGCCCTTGACCGTCGCTTTGATCGCCGTGATGACGATGCTCAGCTCCGGGTCGCGGCCCTTGTAGCCGTCCATCGCGGCGAGGAAGCCGGCCGGCTCCATTTCGGCGTGGACGCCGAGGTCGGCCATGGTCGCCAGATAGGCGTCCCGCAGCCGCTGGTACCAGCCGTCCAGGTAGCGGCCGTTGTCGTACCGGACGTAGGCCTCGGTCGGCCTGACGTCGTAGCCCAGCTCCTGCGCGTACGCCACGGTCGGTGTCGCGTACCAGGCCGGGCCGGTCGGGGGGTCGCCCTTCGGCGTGAACGGGGAGGGCAGCAGACTGCCGTTCAGGTCCACCCACTCCTTCCCGACCTTCACATGGGACAGGTCGACGTGGGAGAGGTCGACCAGCCACGAGCCGGGCAACTTCGGGTCGAACGTAGGTGCCTGGACGTGTGTGGGCTCGCCGAGGCCGACGGTCAGCCCGTTCGCTCCGGCGGCGAAGGCCATGTTCACGTCCAGACCCACCAAGTAGCGCAGGGTGCACTCGGCATCGGTCATGGGCCGGGCCCAGTCGTAGGCCTCCTCGAACAGCTTCTCCGCAGGTCCCCGCACGTGGAAGCGCGGTAGACCCAGCGCAGTGACCACCGGGTGCCCGTCCGGGGCCTCGCACGGCGCGCAGTCCACCGGGTCCGATCCCAGCGACCCCGGCGTCTTGGCGTCGGCCTGCCGCAGGGCGCCGGTTTCCTCGTCCCGTACGGCGTGGGTCGGCGGGTGCAGCGCGGTCATCAGCTCCAGGCCCGTCACGGCGGTCGAGCCCCGCGGCGTCATCACCCGCATCGCGTAGGTGCCCAGGACGCGGGCGAGCTCCGCCGGGGGAAGCTGCGCGGCGGTGCCCCAGAAGCGGGGGTCCAGAGCGTTCCAGGAGGGGATGCACAGCTGGACGCACTGGCGTTCCGAGCCCTTGGCCGGGCGATAGATCCGCGCCCACGGGCCGAAGCCCCTCTTCGTCAGCTTCCAGTCCGCACGGGTCAGCTGCTTGATGACCTTGTGGCCCTCCGGGATCCGCCCGGCGTCCCTCTCCTGCGCCGTCAGCGTGGTGGGCAGGCCGTAGCGCTCCAACGCGGCCGGGGTGAGTACGAGCAGCGGGTCGGCCGGCCTTCCCGGGCCCGACAGCTTCGGCTGTCCGAGCTTGCTCTCCTTCAGTGTCCACTCCACCAACGAGGGCAGGGACGTGGCCGGCACATCCAGGACCAGACCGCCGACGCAGTACGCCACCACCTCGCCGTCCCCGGCGTCGACGACCGCCAGCGGTCCGTTCTCGAACCGCGGATCGGCGCCGCCCGCCGGAGTTCCGGCCGCGGACGCCTTCCGCGCACCGGGGCGGCGCGACGCCGACGACCCGGTGGTGCTCCCCGGCGCCGCCGCCGGAGCATCCGCCAGGGCCTCGGCGGGCACTTGCGGCTTCACCGGCGCGCTCACACCTGCGGCCCCGGAGGACTGCTCGGTGGAAAGCGGCTCTGCCGGAGCGGGCGCGGCGGTGAACACGGCGGGCACCGGGGCATCCTGCGCGGGCACCGTCTCAGCGGCCGTGTCCATGCCCGGGGGGGCGGGGTAGAGCTCCGCGAGCCTGTCCAGCAGCCGTGCGTACGCGTCACGCTCCGGCGGGCGGGGCTCCGTCTTGCCGGACTCCCACCCGGACACCGTGGCCCGGCGCACCTTCAGTGCTCCGGCGACCTCATCGATCGTCAGGCCGTGCGCGGAGCGCAGCCGTTTGCGTTCCGCCGGGGGCGGCAGCTTGGCGCGGGACGCGACCAGGGCGTCGACCGCGTCGAACAACTCGGACATGGAGCACCTCCTGACTGACAACCTATCATGTCGAGCGTACGATACGCGTACGTTCACCGTACGAAGTGCGTACGTACTGTGTCGTGATCCTTGAAAGGCCCGACGCATCATGGAAGGTCAGTTGGAGGCGGACATTCGGTCGGTGCGGAGCACCGCGGTGCGCCAGGACGTGCTGCGTTCACTCCACGACCGGTCCGCCGCGTCGGACTGAAGGCCGTCATGGCAAAGCGGGCCATTGCTCCTCGCCGACAGCGGTTACCCGGCCTTCGGGAGCGGACCGTTCCTCGCCGGCATCGGCATGGGCCTGAGCAGCTCCACCAGCACCACCGCCGTCATCGACTCCTTGGGACCCGACAGCCAGGGAGCGGCCTCGACGATGAACGACACCACCCGCGAGGTCGGCTCGGCGATCGGCACTGCCATCAGGGGCACCGTCTTTGCCGGACAGTACCGCCTGGCACTCCCCCACAGCCGGGCCAGGCTGCCGACCGAGGCGGCCGAATCCGTGTGCCATTCGTCCGCCGACGGTCTGGAGGTCGCCACCCCCATGGGCGCCGAGGTTTGCGTTCGCCGACGACGTGGGCCGGGCGTTCACGACCGGCTTCACCGACGCCATGCCCGTGGTGGGCGTGGCTCTCGTTGTCACCCCCGCGGCGTGCCCGGCGTTCGCCTGCGATGTGCCCGGGGCTCGCAACAGATCACTGCCGAAGGCTCGGACATGGAGCGGCTCTCCGACTCATCGCGTCCCTGATCCGGATGCCGGACGATCAGCGCACCAGACGTTCGATCAGCGCCTGCCGGGCGTCACCGGGAAGATCGCTGATCCCGGTCCACCTCGTCCGGCCGGCTACGGACGTGGCGATGGGCGTCGTCCCAGCCTGGCAGCCGCGGTCCACTCCCCCGAGGCCGCGGGTCTTGGCAGCGTCCTGGAGCTCGTCGCGGTGGTCGCGCGGGCCCGGGCACGTCGGCCGTGGGCGGCCCAGGAACGGCTCAGGGCCGGTCCGGTGCCGCTTGCCCCGATGACAGCAGGCGACGAGGGGCCGCGCCTGACCGACCGGGCTGACGTCACGGACCTCCCGCCACGTGAGCGGCAGTTCGCCTCCGGGCCAGTGGTGGCCCGCTGCTACGACCTGAGCCCCGACGACGCGACTTTCCGGGCCGGGGCCGGCCCACCTACCGCAAGCCGGCTACTGGAATGGCCGAGCGCCTCCACCTGCTCTGACCCCGGGTGCTTTCCCCTGGCCCGACAGGCAACCCGGTCTCCCGGACCGGGTTGAGCGGCCGCTGCTGTCATACGGTCCGGGGATCACCGCCAGGCCAGGGAGGGGGCCAGTGACCACAGGCAGCAGGACCGCTGCGATTCCAGGACGCGCCGGTACGCTTATCGCCGCCGTCGGTGACGGGTGATACGTGCCGGAGGGCGCAGCCGCACCGGTACTTTTCCGGACCTCCGCGCCGTCCACCACGACATCGGGCACGCCCCGTCCCGCCGGGTGGAACTCCCCCGCCGCAGCGGCATCGACGTGCTCGTCCCCCTGCGCTGGCTCGTGAACGACGATTACAGTCCCGCCGCCGAGGAAGCTCCGGAATGAGCCTGCGCACGCAGTACGGACTGGCCGAACGCGACCTCGCCGACGCGGCGAAGGCGACCACTCAGCGGAGGCGGGATCCCCGACCTGACGCCCATGCCCGGCACACGCGACATCCTCACTGCCTTCGTCGCCCTGAACCTGGACCGGCGCATTTCGAGCAGGCCAACGTCTGGCGATGCCCATTGCGCACAGGGTTCGAGGAAGCTCCTCGCTCCGGTATCCGCCCTGTCGTCCTCGGCCCGGAAGCGGTTCCTCAGCTGGTGGAAAGCCATCGCTCCCCCATGAGTTCCCTTGGATGACGAACCGCACCTGCACACGATGGCAACGACCATCCCCTGGAACCCCTCCCCCATGGGAAGCCGGGGCCCACTCACGCGGACGCACGCCGTAGCCTGAGCTCCGCACACCGTCGCCGGCTCAGAGCACGTCATTACGGCGTAATAATTCCGCGGTGAAGGCGAAGCCTGGCATCCAGACTCTGCCGAGCTGACCATCTAACCGGGAGTCGGCGGGGAGGCTTAACCGGCGCGGGTAACACCGCTAGTGCTGTGACCGCATAGGTTCACGGGGCTGCTGTTGATGTGAAGTGCTCGATGCAGCGGATGTGTCGGGGTGCCTCAGCGGTAGTCGGCCAGGCCGTCGGCGAGTTCCTCTTCGTCGCCGTCGCGGATCGCGTAGAGGGCTTGCTGTAGGGCGAATGTGCCGCGGATCGCGGCGATGCGGGTGTGGAGCCCGTGGTCTGACCAGTTGCCAAGGGTGAGCACCTGCTCCAGGAGCTCAGGGCCGTAGCCGGCGCCGATGGCTGCGAGGTTCTCGGCCGGGTCGCTGAGTGTGACGTCGTCCCAGTCGAGCACTCCGGAGAGGTGCGGCAGGCCGTGCGTCCACTCCCATAGGACGTTTTCGGCACCGAGGTCGCCATGGACCACTGCTCGGGTGAGGTGGGTAAGGCCGTCGAGTGCTGTGAGTTCTCGCTCGGCCCGTAGGCGTCCGCTCTCGGACATGAGCGCGAACAGCTCCGCGCGCACGTTCTCCTCGAACCTCCGCCACTGGCCTTCTGCTGCCTGGGGGAGAACTGCCCGCACCGCTTCTTCGGTGCCGGCACGGGCCAGAGCGGACAGCAGCGTGGCGTACTGCGCGGCCACGGTGTCGACGACTTCGGCATCGTTGAGGGCGTTGGTCTCCAGCGGTTCGCCGGGAATGCGGCTGAGTACCAGGAACGGCGCCTCATCGGTGCCGTGGGCGCCGCCCGGGAGCAGCGGCTCAGGTGTGCGGAAGCCGAGGTCGAGGTCGGCGAGTGCGTGTAGTGCGGCCACCCGCTGGGGTAACCGGGTGGCCGCTGCCCGGGTACGGGGCAGGCATACGACGCGGTCTGAGCCAAGGACCACGAGGTGGAATTGGCCCTGGCGTACTGTCAGGTCGTCCGGTTTGTCGTCGGGCAGCAGACGGCTCAGCAGAGCGCGGTGCGTCGTACGGATGCTCACGAGTGTCCTTTGGGTCCGTAGATGGGGCCTAGGCGATGTGCACAAAGTGCTGTCAGGCCGCATGGGCGAGAGGGGCGTCCGCCCCAGCGGATGCCCCTCTCGCTGCGGATGCGGATGCGTTCCTTGCGTCGTGCGGCGAGTACGTCGGGGTGGATCACGTCCCGCACGGTGTCCCCATCGGCCTGGACCAACTGAGCGATCACCGGGCCACGGTTCCCGCCAGCTGAGGCCAGCAGCATCATCGCGCGCCGGTAACGCAACGACCTGGCACTCCCCCGGCGCACAACCTGCTGCAGCTTCTGCCCTTCCTGGTCGGTCAGCCGGCGTACATGGACAGGCTCAGCCACCACGCCTCCAGCGGTCGAATGGCCGTCACCAACCATCCAACCGCTCGAACTACCAACCCGGCCAACCTATGCGGACACAGCACTAGCGGGGTTCGACGGTCCCCATGAGGCGGGTTGTTATGACCTGCCTCGGGGCGTCATGATCGCAGGATGGCTGAGAAGACCGTGGTCGAGAAGACGTGGCTCGGGATCCTGAACAAGCTTCCCGGCGCGCGGAGGGGTGAGCCCGCAGTGATAGAGGCTGCCTATGCCGAACCTCGGCTGCGGGCCCTGTTTCCTCTTCCCAGCCATGGAGCGCTCACCCTCCACCGGAACACGGAGTTCCCGTGGAGTAACGACCTACCGTTCATCGTGGGCGACGCGACAGAGTGCATCGTGTACGCGCCTCTGCACGCGTCGGAACGTGTCCTGGGGGAGTCGCTCACCCCGCGAGAGGCGGCCGCGTTGGTGGTGGCCCACCTTCCTGACGACTGCGGGCCGACCTTCGAGGGGCCGTGGCCCCCACCGAGGGACCTCACCGATTGAGCGAGCCGCAGACCGTTCCCGCCGTCCCCCATACGCGGTTGATGCGGCCCCGCGACGGGCCACAGGCTCGCAGCGAGGAGCCAGGTGGCGACCAGTCGCAGATGGCGGGCCCCACATCGGTGGGGCCCGCCATCTGCCAGGCGCTGATTCTGCGGCGGCTACGTCTCCGCGCGCAAGCCTGTCGCGATCTGCTGGAGGATATCTGCGAGCGAGTTTCGCGCATCGGCAGGAAGGTCTCCTCGCATGTCCGTCGTGACGGCCTCGACCCCAGCGCTCCGCTGGAAGTAGCGCAGGATGAATGCACTGCGCTGTTCGGCGTTGAGTTTGGCGAACGCGGCGTCCATGAGTGCCTCGCCCTGCTGCCGGGACTCCGCGGAGGGAGGCGTCTCCTCGCTGTCGACGGCCCCTGCATCCGCATCCGCATCTGAGGGTGCGGATGCGACGTTTCCAGCGCTCACAGCGTCATCGCCACCGGAGACGGGCTTCATTACGGCGTAATAATCCTGAGCCGGGGGAGCGGGAGCCGGAATGGCCGGAGGCTTCGCGGTCGCCTTCCTCCCTGGATGCTTCTGCTCCTTCGCCTTGAGCTGGCGGAGGTGTGCCTCCTGCTCTTCAGGCTTCTTCTTTCCTACACGTCGCAACAGTGCTGCGGGCTCCTCACCGGACTGCAGCTTCTCCTTCAGCTCCGGCGTCAGACTCAGGAGCGCCAGGCGCTGCGACACCCACCCCTGTGAGCGGTGAAGGCGGGCGGCGAGAGCCTCTTGCGTCTTGTGAATGACCAGCAGTTGCTGGAGGACCCTCGCCTCGTCGAGGGGGTCAAGGTCCTGGCGGTGGACGTTCGCGACGAACGCGGACTCAAGGATCTCGTCGGGATTGCTGCCGAGTTCGTCGTCCAGCATCACCTTGATCTCGGTGAGGCCCGCTTCGCGCGCGGCGGCGAGGCGCGTGTTGCCGTCGATGACGACGTACTTGGTCCCCTCCTCAAGGTCGTCTTTCCGGTCGGGGTTGCCCTCCAGGTAGGCGAACCGGCTCATGATGCTGATGGCGGTCTTCTGCCCGTGGTCGCGGAGACTCGCTCCGAGATCCGTCAGGTCACCCAGCTCTTCCCGGGGGTTGGCCGGGTTGAGGCTGATGGCGTCCACAGGGAGCTTGAGGGGCGGGGGAGCACCGTCGGTGGGGGCGGCGGCGGCGGCCTCGATCGCGGCACGGCGGGCGCTGATGCCGCCCCTGGCCTGGCCGAAGGACGCACTCGCGCGCAGGGTGTCTGCCTTGCTCATGAGATCTCCCTGGTCAGCGCGCGCATGCCGACGGCCTGGTCGCAGCGGGGGGCGTAAGCGAGGAGGGGCCGCTTCAGACGGACAGCCTCCTTCTGCTCCTTGAGGTCTCCGATGACGCCGACGACCCGTGGATCCTTTATGTCGATCCATGACTGGAGGGAGGAGGTGGCGATGTAGCCGCGGCGTGCGTCGTAGTGGTTGACGACGATGCCGAGGTAGTCGAGTTCGAGGTGCATGTCACCCCGGAGGTCCTCGATCTGGTTGGTGAGGAGCCCGTAGGCGTCGGCGGAGCTGTCTTCGGCCTGGACGATGATGAGGATGCCCGAGTTGCCGGGCGCTTCGCCGTCGCGGCGCCGTCCGTAGTAGGCGGCGGCGTCCATACTGAGGCCCAGGCTTGGAGGGCAGTCGATGATGACGACGTCGTAGTCCCCTTCGACCGTTCCCAGGACACGTTCGAGGGCGGCTTCGCGGGCGCGGACGCTGGAGAGCTTCACGTCGAGAAGGAAGGCGTCGGTGCACGCCGGCAGCAGGTGCAGCCGGTCGCCGAAGCGTGCTTCCTCGATGGGGACGATGAGGTCCCTGAGTTCGCCCTTCGCCTCACCTGCCATGTGCTTGGTGAGGGAGTCGCCCTCGATGGGCAGCGGCTCGTGCCCGAGCTGGTTGGTGAGGTGGCACTGCGGGTCGAAGTCGACGAGGAGAACGCGGAGTCCGAGCCCGGGGAGATCCTCGTAGTCGAGGCGAGAGGCCGGTTCCGTGTCGGGTTCGAGGAGTGCGGCGGCGAAGTGCTTGGAGATGCGTACGGGGTGCAGTTGGTCGCTGTCCTCTGCGAAGGCTTCACCGACGCCGGCGGCGAGCGCGGTCTTGCCTACGCCCCCCTTCTGGTTGCAGATGACGATCCGCTTGGGATGCTCGGGGCGGACGACACCGGGGGCTGGGTTGGTGTCGAGCCAGAACAGGACGGACTGCGTGAGGCCTTGGATGAGTGAGACTCCACGGGAGGCGCAGGCCTCACGGAACTCGTCCCACTGGCCCGTAGGTAGGAAGGTGGCGAACGGTTTGGCACCCCCTGTGTCAGCCGCAGGGAGGTTCGCTCCGAGCCGGCGCCATGCGGTGATACCTGCTTCGACAGCATGCTGGATATCGGTGCCGTGTTGGGCTGCGCGGACCTTCAGGGCTTGTTGGAGGGCGGGGGGCAGCTTGGAGACGACCTTCTCGCGGTCGGCTGTGTCAGGCGACGTCATGCGCATACCTTACTAACGGTGTAGATCATTTTCATCAAGGACACGTTAGCTAATACCCTGAGGGCCCGTCAGTGGGTGGATATTACGGCGTAATACTGTGGCCCCACATGCACGGACGATCGATGCCTCCGTCAACGCATACGGCTGTGCGCCCCAGGCGCATCCGATTATGAAGAGTCACGCTCCCTGCCCGTACGGGCTGTTACTGAGGGCGAGCGCATGAGCTGAACCATCGCGCACAGGCCTGATGGGGGAGTGGCGAGTGATGACAGGCGTGCCGCACTGCGCGGTGGCTCACTGGACGCGAGGGCTGGCGGTGAACGCCAGGCGGGTTGCGGCACCAGGCGCAACCCGGGCGCGCGTTCGCTGAGTTCCTTCAGATCAGCCGTATGCGCGAAACACCCCGCGATGCCTAGGATCCCGTACAGAGAAGAAGTGGCGGGCGCCTCCACATAGGCGCCGGGCCGGCGTGCTGGCCCGGCGTGCATCCGCGCCCTTTCTTGTGCTCCAGCTCAGGAACAGGTTTTCCAGGACCGGCGGGCCCCGGGCATGATGGACGACTTCGAGCGGGGCCGAGTCAACGTGGGCTACTCCGGCTCGCCGGACTGATCCTCGTCGTGCCTCCAGCGCTCCAGCAGGCCAGTGGCGAGAGCGACGGCTTCTTCGGTCTTGGCGTGAGCTTGGCCCAGCCGGGAGCCCAGGATGAGAGCGCCCCTGTGTGCAAGGCTCGCGCCGGTGGGGTCGCCCAGAGTAGACATGACTTGGGCCTTGAGGAGCAGGGCGTACCCGATGTAAAGGTGGTCAGGTGCGTAGCGGGCCTCGCGGATGCTGAGCGCCCGGTTGATCAGCGGTGCGGCTGCACTCGGGTCATTGAGGTTGAGGTAGACGGTCGCAAGTGCGATCAAGTCGAAGCTGACATAGGGATCGTCCTGTCCGTAGGCCGTCTCGTCGATACGCAGCGCGCGCTCGGCCAGCGGTACCGCAGCCTTGTGGTCACCGAGCTCACACAGGATGCGTGCCAGAGTCGCGAGATCCGTCGCGATGGCCGTGCTGTCGGATGGCAGACAGGACTGGTGCAGGCTCAGCGCACGTTCCGCCGGCGGACGCGCGAGCAGAGCCCTGCCGCGCTCGCGGTGGATCTGCGCCAAAGTGATCAGATCAAAGCCGATCTCGACGTCCCTGTCATCGAGTGACTCGTCAATCACCAAGGCACGTTCGCACAGGGGCATTGCCAACTGGTGATCGCCGATCGACAGGAGATACACCGCTGCCAGCCTCAGCAGCAGCGCCGTCTCCGCAACGCACTCAGATGGTGGCTCGTCCCTGGTCAGCATCACAACGTGCGGGAGGAGGATCTGCCATCGCGAGCCCGCGTCAGGAACGCCGTGGATATCGTGGGGGACTGCCCGGAGCAGCCCACGGCACAGCCGCACTCGAACCTCGGCGCGCACGGCGTCCGGCATCGAGGAGCGAATGGCAGCCTGCACCAGCCGGTGCAGAACGAGGCAAGACCGGGCGCGTCTCGCAAGCCCGAGTCCGGCCAGAGCACCGACAGTCATGTCCCATGCCACCGGGTCTGCCACAGATGTGTCCCCCAGGTCGGCCCTGCTGCTGAAAAGGTCCAGCGGGATCGGATCCGGGGCCAGCAGAGAACAGAGTTCCAGCAGCCGTTTCGCCTGTGGGCGCTCAATTTCCAACCGTCGTACGCTCAGTTGCCACAGAGTGGCGACCACGACGGCCGGACGGTCAGCCAACTCGCCCAGCGCAATCATGTCGTCCAGCCGCGATGCCAGTAGAGCAAGGTAGTCCTCGGGCGGGGTGTGGTTGTAGTCCATGTACCCGGCTGCCTGCTCCAGGGCGAGCGGCAGGTCGCCCAGATGCTCGGCGATCCGGTCCGCCACCGCTGGGGTCATGCCGTCAACCCGCCGGCCCAGCAACTCCGTGGCTTCCCTCCTGGTGAACACGTCCAGGTCGACGACGCCGGCTCGCCCCGACCAGCCGCGTGATCTGGTCGTGACGACGACGTGACCGCTGCCCTCCGCATCGCCAGAAGGAAGCGCGTTCACGAGAGGGCCCGGCCTGTCCCCGTTGTCGAGGATGACCAGCCAGGGGCTGTGATCACGCAGTGCGCCATACACGCGTGGGACGACCTCGTCGAAGGGCACCTCCGCGAGTCCCAACTCCTGTGCGAGCGCTGCGAATTGCGACGTGACAAGGCCGGGATCCTCAGCGTCCACGAAAGCTACGAACCGATACTGGGACCGGTAGCGGTAGGCGTACTCGACCGCGAGCTGGGTCTTACCGGCTCCGCCCAAGCCGCGCACGGCCTGCACCACAGTCCCGCCCGACGTGAGCCGCTGCCTCAACTCCCGCAGTACGGCGTTGCGGCCGGTGAAGTGAGGATTGCGCGGTGGCAGGCGGACGACCCGGAACCGCGAGCAGAGCGGTGCCGGTGCGCATACCTCTGGGGCAGCGGTCTCGAGCAGGTCGGTGAGCGTGGCGTGATCGGCGCGCAGCCGCGCGAGTTCCTCCTCAAGAGACAGTGCGATTCTGCCGGTGTGCGCGGCACGGACGCATGCCCCCGCGTAGGCCGCGACCCGCTCCCACGGAGGCGGCTTGATGAACTTGCCTGCCAGCAGATCCGACAGGGACGACCGCGTGAGGACGTTGCTCCTGTCATGGGCAAGCAGTTGAGCCTGAGTGGGTGCGCCAGAGGAGACGCACAGCCGTCGCAGCCGGCCGGCAAACCACTTCTGCGGTGCACTTGGTAACTCCACGTATACAAACCTCCCCCACCTTGCTCTCCGGAATCGTCCGGGATCCGCAAGCCCTGAAGGCAAGCCTCCCAACGCCGAAAGCCCGCTGAATCCGGGTTCCTCCGGGACTGCCGCATCCGAACGACTGCGTCCCGCAACGTAGTCGGCGAAACACATGGCGAGATTCCTCGCACGAAGCATCAACGAGAGAACGGACAACCATGAGAAAGCTCATCGGCAGCCTGCTCGGCATCGTCGCCGGCACCCTCCTGGTCACGGCACCCGGAGTTCAGGCAGCGCCCATGGAGGCCGCCGTGGCCGAACCCGCCGGTGCCCAGCAGTCGTGGAAGACCACGTTCTACTGCGGCTCAGCGGACACGTGGACTCGGTGCAGCTTGAACTCGAGCGACTTCCCCCGGCCGGCCGAGTGGCTTCCCGGCGGGTCTCCGAGCGCCCACCTCCTGGTCGACAACCACGCGGCTGGAGGAGAAGCCTGTCGCATCGTCGTCAACGGGGGCCGCTTCGACCCCCGGTACATCGACCCGGGATACAACCGCTGGACATGGCTGGGCAACACAGGAGCCGATCCCGCAGTTCAGCTTGAATGCATCCGCAGGAGTCAGAGCGGCGACGCGGGGATCGGAGGTTACATCCAGTTCAACTACTAGAAGCTATTCGCCGGACCACTGCACTGCGGCAACGAGACGCTGTTTAGGGTTCCCGTCGCACTGACACGGCCCGCCGCACACATAGCGCGGCGGGCTGTGAGGGGTCAGAGGTAGGGCAGTGGCCTTGCGAGCAGCCAGGTGGTGGAGGCTGCTCCGCACAGGAGGCATACGGCGTTCGGGACCCAGCGGGGGGCTCCGAGTTTCGCCGTTGCGTCAGCTGCTTCGGCTGTGATGAGCAGGCCGCTGAGGAGCACGAGGACGCTTGTGGACCAGGTGATTTCCGGGCGTCCGATGCTGAGCCAGCCTGCTGCGATACCGAACAGGCAGAGCACGGTGAACAGCACGGGAGGGTCGGGACGGGTGCGGACCTTGTTGACCCGGCGATGGGTGAGAATCACCGCGAACTGCGCGAGCAGTGCCGCAAGGGCGATCAGCATGGAGTGCTCCTAGAACTTGCAGGCATTCTTGACCGCGGTGATCCCGAGCAGTGCCGCGACGGCCTTGCGGTGCGCCGAGGTCATCTTCCGTCGCTTGGCGTAGGTCCGGATGAGGTTGGCGGTCTTCTTCACGCCGATGCGCTTCACCAGGCGGACTGCGGTCCAGATCTTGGTGGAGGATCCGGCGGGGGTCAGGGCGAAGACGACGCTCGCCACGGTCGCCGCGCACTTGGTGATCTTCCAGGTGGTCGACCAGAAGCCGGGGTCGATGACGATCGGGAAGGCGCTGGAGGCGTTGAACTCCACGCTCTGGACGATCTTGTTGCCGACGACCTTGTAGCTGGTGGGGATGTCCCGGCCGTTGGCGTCTTTCGCCCAGGGGGCGTCGAAGAAGGCTGCGGCCTCCTTGGCCGGTGCTACGTCGGGATTGGTGTCCCCCGGCGAGTAGAGGGAGACGGAACCGTCGTCGTGCGTCACCACGCTCATGCCCGCGGGGATCTGGAAGCTGGTCTCGTAGGTCTTGGGCACCGCGCTGCTCTTCAAAATGTTCAGGGTTCGCGATCCGCCGTCAGCGGTGGGCTGGACCACGGTGTCCACAGGACCGGAGGTGTTGTAGACGACGTTGCCGCCGACCTGCGTGCCCTTGGCGCCGGCCTCCGGGATGGAGAGCTGATTGGGCATGATGTCGTTCTTGATGCTGATGGACTTGTTCTTGCCGTCCCAGGGGATCGAGACGATGTTGTCCTCGGTCACTGCGATGGAGGCGTAGGTGGAGTCCGAGGAGGTCGCTGCGGTGATGTCCGCAGCGTCCGAGTACGTGTTGGCCAGTCCCAGGGCGCTCTCCGCCGCCGTGGGCTTCCAGGCGGTATCGACGGTGAAGCGGACCGGGGCAGACCAGCAGTTCGCGTAGTGCTCCCCGTCGAAGGTGGTGGTGCGGAAGCTGTAGGTCTTGCCATTGGTCAGCTTGCCCGCGGGAACCTTGACCTGCGAGGTGCTGTTGGCGGCTGCGGGGGAGGCGTTGAGAGTGGTCACGACCTTCCCGGTCGCCGTGTCGGTGATCTCGTAGGTGCCCACGATGGTGTCGTCGCCGTTGGTGTCTTCGGTGGAGAACCTCAGCGTCGGGGTCGTGGAGTTGACCTTGAAGATGCGGCGTAGTCCGCTTCCATGATCCGCGGCACGAGCGCGACCGCCTCCGCGCGAGTCATCTCTACAGCACCCATCGCGTCCCTCCGCCGACTCACCTTAACGGGACGCGTGATCGCCCGGACAGTTCCTAGAAACGCGAGACGGCCCCGATCCTTAGGATCACTCTCAGAGAAGAAATGGCGGGCCCCTCCGCATAGGCCGCAGGCCTGAGGGGGGCCTGGCCTGGCCGAGGATGCCGAACTGCGTAGGCTCTGGATGCCATTTCATCCATCTGCGTTCCAAGATCGCCCGAGAGTATTACCACTCACTCAATTTGATCATAAATATAACCAAAACGGTCATTGCTTGTTATTGCAGCACACAGGCAACTCCTAGGCTTTGATGTCGTATCAATGGCATCTGACCGAAAGTCACAAGTACATGCGCATAACCAGGGCCGGCATAACCGGCCTTGTTCTTTTGTCCATCCTGTTGCCGACAGGCTCGGTGCACGCTGAGCCATCTGCGGCACCAGACAAGCAGACGTCCGAGAACCTGACCGCGCCCGACGTACCATCCGCTCTCACGGCGGCCCAGAGCTCGGGGGAGCGGGTCGAGGCGCTGTCCGAACGCACGGAAACGTCCACGACCTGGGTACATGGGAACGGGTCCCTGACGACCGAGCTGACCGCAGGTCCGATCCGTTTCGAACGGGACGGGCGCTGGCAGTCAGTCGACACCGACTTGGCCGAGCGCGCCGACGGTTCCGTCGCACCCAAAGCCCACCCGGGCGGTCTTACGCTCTCCGGCGGAGGCGGCAAGGCTGCAGGCTCTCTGGCCGCAGCCCGTACCGCGAAGCCTCGTGACCTGGTGACCCTGGGGGAGGGTGACCAGCAGGTCACCCTGCAGTGGAAGGGTGGTCTGCCCGAGCCCCGGCTGGATGGCAACCGTGCGGAGTACCCGGAGGCCGTGCCCGGCGCTGACGTGATCGTCGAGGCCACCCGCACCGGTTTTGAGCAGTACGTCGCCATCAAGAAGCGCCCGGCCGCGACCGTCTACCGGTACACCCTGCCTCTGCGCGCCGAGGGACTCACGGTCAAACAGCAGCCCGACGGCAGCGTGTTGTTCACCGATCGCCGCACCGGCCAGGAACGCGCAGTGATGCCCGCGCCGGTGATGTGGGATGCCACCGTGGACGAGCGGTCCGGTGAGCACACCCGCCGCGTACCGGTGGACATGGACGTCATCGTGAAGGACCACGACTCCTTCGACCTCGTCGTCACACCGGACGCCGGATTCCTCGCCGATCCGAAGACCCGCTACCCGGTGACCGTCGACCCGTCCACCTCCGCGCTCAGCAACGTCTTCGACACCTACGTCCAGCAGGGCGAGACCCGCGACTGGTCCACCGACACCGAACTCGACCTCGGCAACCCGGGAACGAAGAACGCGAACGGCACTCCGCGCACCGCACGGTCATACATCACCTGGGGCACCGCGCCGATCGCAGACGCCCTGGTCAGCAGCGCGAAGCTGAGCCTGTGGAACTTCCACTCGGCCAACACCGACTGCAAGCCGCAGGCCTGGGAGGTGTGGTCGGCCGACCCCGCGACCACCACAAGCCGGTGGACCAAGCAGCCGACGATGCACACCAAGCGCGCCACCTCCACACAGACCAAGGGCAACCCGGCCTGCGGGGGCGCCGGCTGGGTCAGCGCGGACGTCACCTCGCTCGCGCAGAACTGGGCCTCCACCAAGGCCCCGCAGTCCACCATGGGCCTGCGCGCGGCCAACGAAAGCGCTATAGCGCCCTGGAAGCGGTTCAACTCGGCCAACGCGACGTCCAATCCGCCGAAGCTGACGGTGACGTACAACTTCCGTCCTCGCTCCGGCAACAACCGGCAAGCCGGCCCGCCCTACGCCCCCGACGCCTCCGGCACCTGGCAGGTCAGCACCACGACCCCGACCCTGCGGGACACGTTCTCCGACAAGGACGGCGACAAGATCAACGGCACGTTCGAAGTGGTTGAAGCCGCCACCGGCAAACGCGTCGGCGACTACCTGGTCTCACCGTTCGTCGAATCAGGCCGCGCCGCCGCCGTCACCCTGCCCGACGGTCTGCTGAAGGACGGTACGACCTACCGCTTCCGCACCTCACCGTACGACGGCACGCACTACAACCTGGCCTGGTCGCCGTGGACCACGTTCACCGTCAACACCGGCCACCGTCCGGTCGCGCTACCGGACATGCCGCAGGCTCTGGAGCAGGGTGCCACCGACACCCTGACCCCGCTGCTCTCCGGCGTCGTCACCAGCCCCGCACAAGAGCGGATACGGGCAGAGTTCGCCCTGCGCGACGAGAACGGCAAGGACCTGAGCGCCGTACAGATACCCGATGCATGGGTGGACAGTGGCTCGCGCGCCGCGACCCAGGTGCCCGTAGGCGCACTCAGCTCCGGCACGACCTACCTCTGGGCGATGCGCGCCTGCACCGACGCCGGCTGCTCGGCCTGGTCGTACGAGCAAGAGCTCACCGCCCGTGAAGGATCCGGCCCGAAGCCGCCGGCGACCAAGACGCTCTCCCTACGCGGTGACACGCTTGCCGACGCCACCGCCGCGATCCGCGAAACCACGCCCGCGGTGAAGAACACGCAGCTCACCCTCGACGCCGACCACACCATCTGGCTCGCACCCGATCTCACCAAGGTGCCCACCGGAGCGCGGATCACCAAGGCCAAGCTGGAACTCACCCCCGTCCGCGGAACAGAACGGCCCGTCGAGATCTACGACTTGCTGGAGCCCTGGACTGCCCCGCACACGGGGAAAGACCTTCCGGACCTGCTCGACGAGGCTCCCTTCGCCGACGCAGCCCGCCTGGCGGACCAAGACCTCGCTCCCGTCGTTCAGTCCTGGCTGGAGCAGGACAGCGCAGAAGGCCTGACACTGCAGTTGCCGAAGGGCACCAAGGACACCGTGGTCTACCACTCGGGCCTGGCCAAGGACGCCGCACAGCGCCCCCAGCTCGTGATCGACTACGTGCCCGCTGCCGCCCCAAGCCGCCCGCAGGACGTTCGGACCACACCCGGACACGGCGGGTTGCTGGCCACCTGGAATCCGCCGCAGGACAACGGCTCGGCCGATGAGGACCTGGAGTACACCGTTGCCGTACAGAAGGACAACGGCACCGAAGCCGCCAGGCTGACCACCACCACCCCGTACGCCGTCATCTCCGGCCTGACCGACCAGTCCGCCTACCGGGTATCCGTGCAGGCCCGTACCGCCCACGGCACAAGCCCAGCCGCCCTCTCCGAACCCGTGAGCACAAAGAGCGTTCCCGGCGGGGCAGCCAGCTACCGGGACATCGTCCAGCAATACCTCAACGCCCGAGCCGGCCTCCTCACCGATCGATACCCGACGGCCGCCGCCGCGCTCGCCGCGGCCCCCCGGAGCGCATCCTTCGCCAACCTGCTGAACGCTCAAGCCCCCGGACTCCTCGAGTCCCGGGACCTGCTCGCTCGGCACGGCCGCAGCTACAGCGATGTGACGGCCCAGCTCTCCGACGTCCTCGTCGGTGTCGATATCGACGGAGCGGTATTCCTGCGGGCATCAGTCACCGAGGCCGCCTCGCTGAACCTGGACGGGACGAGCGAGACCGACGAAGGCCACAGCCAGCAGCGCTTCACGTTCAGCAGCAACGGAGGAGCCCCGATCCTGCACCTGGAAGCCGACGCGCCCGCCGCGGAAACCGTCCTCACCGAGACACCCTCCACATGGACCGGCCTGGACGTGGCACCTCCCCAGGAGCTGGACGCCGACCAAGTGCCGGACGAGCCGATCGACCTCGGCGCCGACGGCTTCCCCGTGGACGAGGCCGCAGGACCGGTCCCGGTGGCGCTGCGCGCCGCAGCGGTTGCCGGCTCGGGCACGGCTAAGTGGGCCACCAAGAACATCGGCACCAAATGGGAGTACCAGCAGGACTGCACCAACTTCGTCTCCAAGGCCCTCTACTACGGCGGGAAGATGAAGACCCGCTCCGGCGGCCGCAAACACGACCGGGCCTGGTGGCAGCAGTACTACCTGTTCGGCTCGATCAAGAACAAGAGCTACACCTGGTCAGGCGCCGAGAACTTCCGCCGCCACATGACGAAGTACCGCAAGGCTCCGTCGGTGTCGAAGAAGAACGCCCGTCCCGGTGACATCGTGATGTTCAAATGGAAAAAGGAGAAGGTGTACAACCACGCCGCAGTCGTAGTGGGCAACTCAGGCCGGGACCTCCAGCTCAGGCAGCACGGAGGCACCAGCAAGACCACCCTCAGCGCCGCTATTGCCCGCTACAAGCGCAAGACCAACTACATTGAGCGCGTCATCATCCTGCGCCCCAAGTCGAGGGGATGACCATGACTAGGACACCGCGCCCGGCCGCCCTCACCGCGGCCCTCGCCCTGTCCCTGGGCACCTTGTCCCTGACCGGGTGCACCAGCAACGACGAGCAGTTGGCCTATCAGACGGACTACGCCAATCACCAGCCTCTGCGAACCACTGGCTACCCCACCGTGGGCAGCCTTCGCACAGTCCAGCAGATCGTCTGGCACCTCGCCGACCGGGATGCTGACGCCCTGGCCGCCCTGCACACCGAGGACGGAGATGCGAACTCCGCAGCTCGAGCCTGGATCAAGGCCTACTCCAAGGACGCCCAAGGCCAGGTGACCGCTGACTTCCTGGACGAAGGCTCAGTGCGCCAGCAAGTGATACTCCACTTCGCCGAGACCAAACGCACCCAGGAGATCACTGTCCGCATCAACAACGACGTCTGGGGAGTGGTCCTCGACAGCCCGAAACCCGCCAAGGAATCACCGTGAAGTCGCGTCCGTACCATCCCGAGGCCTCTCGGCGAAGGGCACCGGGGGCTGAGGAGTACGCGCTGGTCCTCCGCGAGTGCTCGCGGAGACTCCGGCAGCGGGCTATAGCCGCCTGGGTACCCTCAGGAGGTTCTGGAGCCGCGTAGAAACGCAAGAGTAGGCCCGGATCCCCCGCATCATCGGCGGGGGACCCGGGCCTTTCTGCCTGGCCGAAAGACGAGCGGAGGCTGGGGATCCAGAAGGGGCAGAAGCCCTGGCTCGGCAGGCCGCCGACCTCGGCAGCACCGATGCCCTGGTCCGGCTGGCCTTGATGAGGGGGGAGGCCGGTGACCGGGACGGGGCCGAAGCCCTAGCCCGCCAGACCGCTGACCTCGGCAGCCCCGACACCCTGATGCGGCTGGGGGAGATGCGCGAGAGCACCGACCGGGACGGGGCCGAAGCCCTAGCCCGCCAGACCGCTGACCTCGGCGACCCCGATGCCCTGGTCTGGCTGGGCGAGATGCGGGAGGAGGCCGACCGGGACGGCGCCGAAGCTTTCTACCGGCAGGCCGCCGCCCTCGGCAGCACCCATGCCCTGGACCGCCTGGCCTTGATGCGGGAGAACGCCGGTGACCGGGACGGGGCCGAAGCCCTAGCCCGTGAAGCCGCGAACCATGCCAGCAACAGCGCTTGGTCCAGGATCGCTGGCAAGCCGTCAATTCTCACCAGGCTATGGCCGTACGGCCTGGACCCAGACGGAACACCTACAACTCCATAGGCATCCCTATCGATCCAGCAGACCAGGCACGTACCGATGGGCACGCCGTAGGCAGGCAATCGCGGCTGGTGTGACTGAGCGCCGTAGTTGGCCCCAAAGGCTAGCTACGGCGCTCAGTTGTAATGAGGAGAAGCCGTATCCGGGCTGTGCACGGGTCTGAAGGCGATATGCACTCACGGGCGGGCCAGCCGGGGGCGGCATGCGCTCACCTGCCGAAGCGGCTTTTCTTGGGGGCTCGGCAGAGATCAGCTCCTGGAAATGGACGAGCTCGGCCGCCCGGACAGTCAAGTGCTCGACAATCGTCGCCGGCCCCTTGTCGCTCTTGGACCAGAGCGACTTGCTCAGCTCGACGAACCAGCTTGTCGGTGAAGTTTGGAACACCATTCGACCGATCGGGATGCCGCTCAGATGCATGGCGGGGGTGCAGGAGCGGGCGACCTCCTCAGCACGGGTAACGGCCGCTTCCCTTCCACCTTCGACCGGAATCTTGCTCGACGGCTCCGATTCCCCGTACCGGCCCCGTTCAACCAAGACGTATCAGCTCACAGTTCTGTCCCTCCCACAGCGTGGCGGCCCGCCGCCCTGTGCAGCAACCCGCCCTCGTGTCCATGATCCAGAAGCTAACTCGCGGGCCACCTATCGCGCTCGGGGGCCGACTCGCGTGCTCAAGGGTCAACTCCGCGCTCAGTCACAACAGGCCCGTCTTGTAGAGCCATTCGAGTGAACCAACTCCCTCTCAAGGGAGGCAAAGACGGCGGTGCGGCCCACAGGCGGCCTCTCAGGCTGTGTCGCATCCCATCCACCCCGGCGCTGCGGAGATCGTCCACGCAAGGCACGTTCTGGCGCTTCGCTTTTCAGGTGATGAACTACTTATGGGCGTTATGCGGCCTTGGGAAGCTGCACCGAACATCGGGGCCCGGCGGATCGCGTGAGGGGGATGCCGGAGACGCGACGCCGTTCTCACAACCAAAAAGGGCCCGTGCCCCTCACGAGGGGCACGGGCCTGACGATGCTCTCTGCAGATAGCTCACCGACGCTTTCGGAAACGCTGAGCCAGCCTCCGGCACCACGGGGACCATCCAGGCCGCTGGCCAAAGGAGGTAGCGAGCCACCGGTCGAGGTCGGCAACGCGCTTCGCCGCGAACCATTCGGGCTGGTAGTCCTCGCCTCGGCAGACGGGGCAGATGTGCGGGTGGTTTGCGAACTTGTACTGCGGTGGGCAGCCGACCTCTCGGCAGTCCGGCAGCGTGGGGTCTTCGCCGAGGCCGGAGCAGTAGGGGCACCGGGTGAAGCGGTAGTCGATGGGCGCGCCGAGGTGGAGGTCGGAGTGGAGTTGGGCGAGGCCGCGGACTCCGAGTTCGCGGAGCAGGGCGTCGGCGGCGAGGACCTGCCGTTCGACCGCGGTGTGGTGGTGATCGGCGAGCATCTGTACGGCGGTGCACCAGGCGAGGGTGGTGCGGTCGACCGGCGGTGCGGGGTGGCTGCTGCCCCAGGGGTCGTCGGGGTCCGGCGGTCCTGCCGGGGTGACGGGCGCGAGGAGGGGGATGCCCTGTGTGGTGATGTCGGCGATCCGCTTCGGGGACTCGGTGAACAGGCGTGTCATGGGCTGGTCCTTGGGTGTGGGGCCGCTGGGTGGGGCGCGGTGTCCGTGTCGCGCAGGGCGGGTGGCTGGTCGCCGCGTACGGCCGGGGGCTCAGGGGTGGTTGGTGTTCTCGAAGGCGCGGATGAGGTGTCCGATGCTCTCGGGGGTCGTGGCTTCGCCGACCCATTGGCCGGCGGTGGTGAAGACGGGGACCTCGTTGCGGTCGGCGTCGAAGACGACGATGTAGCTGCCGTAGCGCTCAAGCACCGTGCCGCTCACGGTGGTCAGCGGCGCGACGTCGAGGATGTCGACGTTGTGGACGCGCAGGCGCGGGGGAGTGCCGGGGGTGTCGGGTTCGGTGAGGGTGCCGGTGACGCGGAGAAGGTCGCCGAGCTTCGCCTGGTGCAGGACGAGTTCGGCGGCCGCGGGGTGCTCGGTGGTGCACGCGTAGACCTGCTCGGGGGCATCCGGCTCGGTGGGATCCAGGTGGTCGGGGGAGTGGATCAGGTCGAAGCGGACGGAGGTGCCGGTGTCGGTTTCGGGGGTGGTGTCGAGGTATCCGTCGAGGGTGACGTTGCTCATCGGGTTGCCTCCGTGGGGTTCTTCCGTGTGCGGCGGGGGCTCGGGGAGTGCTGGGCGAGGAGGAGCGCCTCGCGGTTGAGCTGCTGCTGTGCGGGCGTGAGGGGGCGCGGTGCGGGTCGGCGGGTGGTCCAGTTGGGGTGGGCGGCGGGTTCGGGGTAGGCGCGGTCGTGCGTGCTGGTGCTCATGAGGTGCCTCCGGAGGAGGGGGTTCAGGAGTGGACGCTGCGGTGGCGCTGTGGCGGGGCATGGGGTGAGCCGCTCGGGGTCACGGCTCGGTGACGCCTTTGTGGTGAGTGGCGGGCAGGAACGGTAGGCCGTCGCGCGGGGTGGTTCAGGCGTGGTCGTGGCCTCGGCGGCGGCTCGCCTGGGCGTCCGAGGCGAACCGGCCGAGACGGGCCTCGACGGGGTTCGCCGCGATCCAGGACTCGGCGCAGCTCTTGTGGACCGGCTCTCCTGCGTGGGAGCGCATCGGGGTGAGCTGGTCGCACAGGGCGCAGGGGCGGTCCTGCCACCGGTCGAAGTGGCTGCCGTCGCGCCAGTCCAGGAGGTCGCCGGGCGCGGCTCCACCGGCGGCTTCTTGTTCCGGGTGCGGGCCGCGGCCGGAGGTCGGGCAGCTGCTGGAGCCCGCGCCGCCGTGGCGCTCATGCGGCGCGCCCCCACGTCGCGGTCCCCGGGCGGCCGGCCCGGCGCCCGTTGATCGACGGCACGGTGGCGTGCTGTGCCGTCGCGAGGACCACGCGGCCGGTGTGCTTGCCGTCGTAGAGCGCGGCGTCGGCCGCCCTCTGCAACACGGTCAGGTCCCGGGTGCAGAGCACGTCCGGGGCCGCGGCGCCGACCGATGCGGCGACGTCGACCGTGGAGCCGTCGTCCAGGACAACTGGGGTGTGCAGCATCCGCACCAGCTGCTCCAGGCGGAGCCGGCGGCGGCCCGGAGGCAGGTCCAGAACCACGGCGAACTCATCGCCCCCGAGCCTGCCCACGGCAGCGCGCGGGCCCGCCCACGCGGTGAGCCGTGCGCCGAACGCGGCGAGTACGGCATCGCCCGCCGCATGGCCGAGGGTGTCGTTGATCTGCTTGAAGTGGTTTTCCCGGACTACGCGTGGATCGATTTCTGGGGTGCCGCCTCGTGATGGGGCTTGCTCTGTAGGGTCGAGATCATGAGCGTTGAGGTTGTGGTCGTCCGTGAAGCGAACGACGAGTCGGTTGAGGCATTCGCGCGCTTGTTGCCTCAGCTTTCGAGCACAGCCAGCCCGTTGGATCGCGAGGCAATGCAGCGCTTGCTCGCCAGCGATGCGAACACGGTGTTGGTGGCGCGGGTCGAAGGCGAAGTGGTCGGGATGCTGACGTTGGTCATGTTCCCCTTGCCTTCCGGTCTGCGAGCTCGCATCGAGGACGTGGTCGTGGACGAGGCCGCGCGGGGACATGGCGTTGGGGGTGCTCTGACCGAGGAGGCTCTGCGCCTCGCGGAGGAGGCGGGTGCTCGAACCGTTGACCTCACGTCGCGTCCGTCGAGAGAGGCAGCGAATCGCCTCTATGAACGACTCGGCTTCGAGGCCAGGGACTCCAGGGTCTATCGCTTCGTCCTGAAGCGGTAAGTGGAGCCGTGTCAGTGCGAACAGCTTGCTGCAGACGTCGTCACGGCTGTGGACTATGTCCGCCAAGAACGAGGACGTCATGATGGTGACCTCCATGTAGGTGGAGGCAGGGCGCGGCGTGCTTGGTAGGTGGGCCGCGCCCCGCGTGCTGTCAGGGTTTTCTGATCTGCGGGATTCCGAGATCAGCGATGCGGGTTGTGGACTGGTTCCGGGTGCGTTCCATGGCCGTGAGCTTGTTGCGGGCGGCTTCGAGGCTGACCCGGAGGCCTTCTTCCTCGCCGAGCCAGCCGTTGAGCTTGGCTTCCGCGATGCGCTCGGTCAGGCTGCGGATGATCTCGATCAGCCGGGCCCGTTGAGCAGGGTCGACGCGCAGCATGGGACAGCGGATGCAGGCGTGTTCGTGCTTGCAGGGAGTCCCGTAGGGCCGTCCGCAGGTGCCGAGTTCGAGCTTGCGCAACGCGAAGTGCTGCTGGAACTCGCGCCATTCGTCGTCGGTCGGGTCGCGGTATTCCGCAGCGGGCCGCAGGGAACGCCGCTGGTCAAGGAACGAGCGGTAGGAACGGATCAGATCTTCCTGGAAGACCGCCAGGTAGGCCTGAGTGGTGGTCAGGTCCTCGTGGCCCAGTAGCCGGGCGGCGATGTGGACCGGAAGGCCGCCGGTGACCGCTTCGGTGGCGAACATCCTTCGAAAGTCGTGCGGGGTGTACTTCAGCGGCTCGCCTGCGGCGTCCCGCAGGCCAGTCCTGGCCAAGGTGGCATCCAATAGGTTCTGGACCGTCGTGTGGGACATGACCTCGTTGCGGTGGCCTCGCGTCCGGCGTTGGAAGAGGTGCGGCAGTATCGGGCCGAAGGTCCGTTCATGAGGGTCGTATTGGCTGGTCAAAGGGATCGTCCCGCCGTTGGCCTTGCGCAGACGGGTGATGATCGTGGCCAGGACGCTCGCCAGCTCTGGGCTGATCAGCAGCAGCCTTTCCTCGTTGCTCTTGGACGGCACGATCTGCAACAGGGGGACGAGTTCACCGGTGTCGGCGAGGCGGTAGGAAACGAGAGCAAGGTGGGTGATCTCCAGTAGTTCCTCGCGGCGGATCCCGGTGTGCCGGAGTGTCTCGATCACCGCCCAGGACCAGAACGCGTCGTCTTCCGTCTGGAACAGGTCGAACTTCTCGCCGGTGGCCAGGTTCTGCACCATCACCGCCTCTGGCCGGGAGCGGCTCGTGTTCCTTGCCCACGTCTTGTAGATGAACCGCAGGAAAGGGACGCCATCGTGCTCGAACCGTTCACCGATGGGGGCGGTTCGGGCTGCGGCCAACAGTGTTTCCTGAGCTGTGCGGTGCCGTTCGGCAGCGGCAACCAGCACGGGCAGGTGCGGGAGCCGTTCCCGGATCCGCTGGTGCATGTTGGCCCGGGTGAGACGCCGGTGTTTCTGCATTCCGTCGGTGTCGCCGCGACGTACCGGGCTGGGAACGGCATGTGGTGCCCAGCTCGGGTCCTCCAGGGCCCATTCCTGGATGTCGAGATAGAAGCCGCGGACCTGGATCAGGAGGTTGAGGTAGTTCTTGCGTGGGCGGGGCTTGTCCGTCCGTTTGGTGACGTACTTCATCCGCTCCTTCCAGGCCGTGGCCACTTCCTCCGGCAACTGAAGGCTGTCGACCTCGGGATGGTGGGCTTCGATGTCGGCCCAGAAGCTGGAGACGAGGTGGATGAGCAGGTGCTGGAAGGTCACGTAGTCCAGGCTTGGCCGACGCTCGTCGAGATAGCGGACCAGCGCGTTCCGGACGGGCTTGCAGCGCAGCTGGTAGCGGTCGACCAGCTCAGCGGTGGGTCGCTGGCCCTGATGCTGAAAGGCCTTGTAGGAGACGGATTTGGGCAGGATGCCGACGCCCCGCAGCAGGTCCCACCCTGGGTAGATGCCGTGCGGGAGGAGTCCGTTCTTCGCCAACCCCCAGTGCCGGAACTCTTCGAAGTCCTCGGGCGTCAGCTGATCCGGTCCGCGGCCGGTGTGCAGCACCAGTTTCGACAGCACGTTCATGCCTTCGATGAGGCGCCGCTCGACCATGCCCTCGGTCTTGGCCTGCTGCAGGATGCGGTCAAAGACCTCGGGCTGGATCGAGCACCACACATCCCGGAACAAGGTGAGCGAGCTGTAAGCGGCGAGGAAACCGTGACTGGGCAGGATCACCTGGTTCAGCAGCAGGCTGGCGACGCCGGCGATGTTCGTGGCCCGCCGATGCACCACTCCGGTGGTGGAGCCGGCCGGGATCGTGCTGAGCCAGCCCAGGTCGGTGTCCGCGTGGGAGGCCAGCCAGCGCTCCTGCCATCCCTGGCCCGGGTGAGACGCCAGCCAGTCAAGGATGATGGGAACCCCGCGTCGCAGATCACGATTTCGCTTGCCGGAGTAGCCCATCCGATCCGCATGCCGGATCGCTGCGGCCAGCACCTCTTCGGACGGGCTCTGATCCAGCAGACCCACCCGCAATACGGGTGTCGCGAACGCCTCTTTCTCCGACGATGCCCTCGGAGGCAAGACAGCATCGGCTGTCGTCAGGTCCGACATCACAGCGCCCCACCTCCCAGCAGGATGGACAGGTCGTCTGCGTCGTAGCCGACGGCTACCGGCTTTGGCGTCGCGGCAGCCTCCTTGCGGTCGGCCAGATACCGATGGACGCGCCGCAGGACCTCGTCGTCGTCTTCGACGAGGTAGACCTGGGTGGTGGTCAGGTGAGCGTGACCGAGGATGACCTGCACGTCCCTCAAGGACAGCTTCTGCGACCGGACCATGCGCAGGGCGCTGGTGTGCCGCAGGTCGTGCATGGTCCAGTTCGTGCCCAGCAAGTCGTTCGCCCGGCGCAGCACCGCCCGCAGAGCGTCGTAGTTCAGGGGTCGACGCGTCAGGCCCTCGCCCGGTTTCGTCCGGCGCCGCAGGGTCCACCAGACCGGATCGTTCGGACCGAGATCCTTGAGTTCATCGAGGTAGAGGCGCAGCCAGAGAAACGACTCAGCACTGGCCGGCAGCCACTGTTGGGCGCCTGTGCCCTTGCGGCGGACCTGGACCAGCTGGTCGCCCCAGTCGACGTCAGCGGCTCGGATGCCGAGCAGTTCACTGGCCCGGGCCGCAGTGCTCAAGGCGAGAGCCAGGATCGCCCGGTCCCGGTTGGACCGCATCGCAGCAAAGAAGTCGGCCCAGCGTTCATCTGGCATGGCCCGTGGCCGCTGCCTGGGCACTTTAGGGTTGTAGCGGAGCCGACCCTCCGGCCGAAACGGCTCCAGTGGGTTGTGATGAACGTTCGCCCGCCCACGTCGGCCCCGGTCCCGGCGCACAGGATTGACCAGCGGGCCCTCACCGGCATCGATGATGAACTCGTAGAAGCGCCGCAGCACCGCGTTGCTGTGCCGGATCGTCCGGGCGCCATAGCCGTCCCCGAGGTGCTGCTTGCGCGTGATCGGATTGACCTGCGCAGCGGTCGCCGCCGACTTCGTCCGCGGTGTCCTCCGCTGCTTCTTCGCCTGCCCCATCCAGAGCACGAAGTCGCGCACTTCCGCAGATGTGGCCTTGTCCCACGGCACCTTGATGGTGTGCAGAAACCTCCACCAACGGTGCAGGTCAAAGGCGTAGCTGCGGACGCTGCCCGCAGAGTGACCGCGGGCCACGAAGTCCCGCAGGAACCGCCGGATCGGCTCGACGGGACGGCCCGTCGGGTCCTCGACCACGTACGGGATCACGTCGTCGACAGGCGCTACCCGCCCCCAGCGAGCAAGACGGATCGACTGGAGATCCCTGGGGACCTCATCGCATGCAAACATGCAGCTCCTCCCTCGAATGGCTGCATGACTCGTACCGGATCGGCGATCAACGCGGATTGCGACACACGGAGTTACCCGTCCGTAGTCCGGTCAACATGGTCGGCGTCGACCATCAACAGCGTGACGTCGTCGCCGTGGCGGGCCAGGAGACGGCGGGCGCGGGCGGTGTAGGCGTCGCGACGCAGCAGCCCGGTCAGCGGGTCCTTGTCCGCGCGGGCGAGCTTCTTGAGCAGCACCGCAGCGTGGACGGCCCAGCAGGTGAGCAGTAGGGCTGCGGCGGTGATGAGCAGGGCGGGTTGGGCGTCTATGCCGAGTAACGGGGCGGAGGCATACATACTGGGGTTTCCCTCTCGCTTGATGCGGGTTGGGTTGGCCCCGGGACGGGCGGCTGATTTGGACGTCTGGCGTCCGTCCCGGGGTTCGTCGTCTCCGGTGTGACCTTTGAGCCGTCGGTTACCTGGTGCGGATCAGGTCCGGGCGGCGAGGGCGTCCAGACCGACACCGCGCAACGCGTCCAGGACGTACGGCTCGAACCGGTTCTGGTGCTGGGCTGCGACCGCGTGACCGGTGGCGCGGCCGTAGGCGTAGCAGCGCGCCATCATGCTGGCGTCGGTGTCGGCGAGGGCCTGGTCGACGGCGCCCCGCGCGAGGTACTCGACCCAGGTCTGGGCCGCGGACTCGCGGCGGTTGTGGGAGACCGCCATGGCAAGGGACTCCGCCCACTGGCCGCTGCCCCAGCCGGGGCCGCCGCGCTGCTCCCAGTTCCACGTCCGTGTCCGCATGCCTTCGGGGCCGGCGTCCCAGTCTGCGGCCCAGCGCGCGGCGTGTTCGGGGATCTCCTGCTGGACGACGGTCAGGACGTCGCGGCCGCGGGGGCCGAGCGCCAGGTACGCGTCGACTTCCTCCAGGACGCGGATCTGGTGGGAGAGGAGCCGGTAGGGGTAGTAGCGCGGGCTCCAGTTACCGGTCTCGCCCAGCGGCTTCACGCTCCACAGCCGCACGGGCCAGGTGACGGGCCAGATACCGGTGTCCTCCAGCGCCTCGCCGACGCGCTTGACCATGCGGAAGTAGGAGAAGCGGCTCTCGTCGAACCACAGGTTGGTGCAGGGCTGGGGGTGGTCGATGACCTGGCCGACGTTGGCGGCGAGGTCCACCGGCGTCCCGGCCTCGCGGGACATGGCGATGACGCCGTCGGCGGGGGTGGCGATGTACCAGGTGACGGGCTTGCGGGGCATACGGGCCTCCGAAGGGGTGGGAGCGGCCGGGCCGCTCATAACGGGATGTTGATCTGGCGGCGCGGGTCGCCCGCGCTGGTGCGGCGGTACGCGGTGAGACCGGCGGTGCCGCCGGGGACCAGGAGGTGGAAGTCGGCGCAGCCGTGGGCCCGTTCGTCCCTCGCCGGAAGGCCGGCTGGGGTGAGCGGGCGTGGGTGCGGGCTGCCGGTGGGACGGCTCACCGGCCGTCCTCGCCGACGGGCTGCCGTTCGGCGAGCGCCAGGAGCTCCGCGGCGAGGTCCGGCGCGGCCAGGACGGTACGCAGGATCGAGGTGATCCCGTCGCGCTCGATGGGGTTCAGCCGGTCCCACACCGCGTGGGCGTCGCCGTGGGCGCCGACCACCTTGAGGTAGTCGGCCTCGGTGGTGGCGGTGTGCTCAGCCCCGCACCGCCCGCAGCGGAAGACGGCCTGGTCCCAGCCGCACGCGGGGGTCTTGGTGCTCATGCGCTGATCGCCTCCATGGCCTGCGCCTTGAGGTCGGCGCGCCCCTCGGGGTCGTCGTCCCGGCCCCGTTCGTCGTGGTCGTCGGCCTCTTGGTCGACGTCGTCGGGGCCGCCGTGGACGGTGCAGACGATCTCGGGGTCGTTGTCCATCGCGCCGGTCAGCGCCTTGTGCAGGTCGGTGACCGAGTAGGACGGCGCCCATGCCTGCCCGTCGCACTCCGGGTCGGTGGGGCAGGGCAGCAGGACGTCGAAGCCGAAGTCGCCCTCGCCGTCGACGTCCTCGCGCAGCGCGAGGGTGAGGTACTGCTGCCCGAGGCGGATCTCCGCGACGCGGTCCCGGCCGGTCACCAGGTCCGAGCCCGGCCGCCACCGCCACAACGGCAGGATCTCCGGACCGAAGAAGCGGCGGGCCAGCCAAAGGTCGCCCAGGCCGTCGCTGCCGTCGCGCCCGAGGTCGGCCTCCCGCACCTGCGAGAGCCGCCCCAGGAACGGCTCCAGGCGGTACAGGGCGTCGGCGAACACGATGGTGTTGAAGCCTTCGGCCGTGAGCCGCTGGTGGGAGTGGACCATGGCCTGGTGCTGGGAGCGGACGACGTCCTCGGGCACGCGCCGGTTGTCCGGGCGCGGTCCCTGTCGCTCCAGGCAGACGGGCAGCGGCGTGGCGACGACGACGGCGGCGGTCGGCATGCCGTGCCGCTTGGCGGCCATCACCAGTTCCGCCCGCACGGGCTGGTTCAGGTTGGTGGCGTCGATGACCGTGTTGAGGTGGCGGGCCATCCGGCGCTCCAGGATGAGCTTGAGGACGTCGGCGGCGTCGCCGGTCGCGCTCTGGTCGCCGGGGTCGTCGCTGACCGTGCCGCGCAGGGCGTCGAGGGAGAGGACCTGGGAGGCCGGCCAGGTGCGGGCCAGGGTCGACTTGCCCGCACCGGAGGCACCGATCAGCACGATCAGCCCGTTCTCGGGCAGGTCCGGGTACAGCACCGAGGTCATTCGGGGTCTCCTTGCGAGTCGAGGGAGCGGGCCGCCCAGGTCAGGCGCTGCCCGGCGTTGTCGGTGATCAGGGCGGTGGCCTCGTGCAGGGGGCAGGAGGCGTCACCGTCGCGGTCGGGCTCGATCTGCTCCGCCCGCCGCGCGGCGGTGCTGACCACCTGCGCGAGCATCGGGGAGAGCCCGCCGGGGTGGCCGATGTCCTCCTGGAGCTCGCGCAGGATCGCGGCGAGCTCGGGGCCGTCGACGTCGTCGGCGCTCAGGTCGTCCTCGATCTGCTGGAGGGCGAGCTGGGCGATGCCGACCGAGGCGCGCACCCGGTCCAGCGGGGTGCGCGTACGGCCGCCGGTCACCGGCTGGTCGCCTTGGTGGTGGCGACCAGAGCGGCGACGGTCTCCCAGCCGTGGTGCCACGCGCCGTCCAGGTGGAACGCCCCGTTGATGCCGAAGTCGGCGAGACGGTAGAAGCCGCCCTTCCCGGTCGTGGTGGCGATCCGCTCCAACAGGCCCTTGCCGGGGACGCGTCGGTCCGCGGCGTAGTGGGTCGTGAAGGAGACGGCGAGCGCGGCCGCGGCGGCGGCCGGGTGGACCTTGATACCGAGCGCGCGGGCGCCGGCCCCGGCCACGATGGCCTGCGTGGCCGTGTAGGTCAGGCAGTGGTGCAGGCACGCCTTGCGGCCGTCGGCCGTGCCGTGGGTGGTCTCTTTCCCGGTGGCCGGGTCCTTGAAGGTGACCGGGTGGTCGTCGGAGGCGCCCTTCACCCGGGCGCAGAAGTCGTTCTGCACCCAGAAGTCACCGAGGGCGCTCCCGGCGCGGGTCAGTCCGAGCAGGGCGGCGAAGACTGCGGGGCGATGCGTCATGCTGGTGGGTCTCCTGATCTCGCGTGCGGGTGAAGGGGAGCGGGGTGGCCGGCCTCTTTGCCGATGCTGCGGCCGACCCCGTGCGTCTCCGCCCCGGGCCGATGTGGGCCGGGGCGGAGGGGCGTTCAGGTGGCCGGGATGCTGTCGCAGTACGGGCCTCCGGTGTCGTCGCTGTGGACGGCGCGGCCCCCGGTGGCGCGCAGCTCCGTCAGGAGCTCCAGGAGGTCCCTCTCGTCTTCGAGGAGCGTGGGGACGTAGCCGTGGCCGCAGGCGCAGGGCACGAGGAGGGTGAGGACGTCCTGGTAGTCGGCGTCGGCGGTGATCGTGTGGTGCAGCCACAGCCCGCCGTCGAGGTGCGCCACCGCGCTGGGCTCGACGAAGTTGTCGCGCAGAGCGGGGAAGCCGGCCCACGTGTCGTGGTCCACGGCCCGGCCCAGAGTGTCGGGGTAGGCGGCGTAGATGTGGTCGGCGGCCGCGGTCTCCGCCAGATCCCGTTCCTCGTCCTGGCCGAGGGCCGCGGTGGTGGCGGCGATATCGAACAGCAGGGCCAGCGGGGAGCCGGTGGCGGGCGGGGTGAGGGTCTCGGTCATCGCGTGATCACTCCTGTAGGGGCGGGCATGCAGGCGGCGAGCCGGTGTGCCACCGGGGCCGTGGAGGTGAAGTAGGTGTCGGGGCTGGGCTCGTAGCCCTGGGCGCACGGGTCGCAGGAACCGACGGTGCGTAGAGGCAGGCAGTAGACGTACCGGCGGGCGCACTTCGGGCAGGTGCTCCTTGCGGCGATGGCGCGGTCCAGTGCTAGCTCCTGAGCCAGCGTCGGCGTGCGCTTGGGCCGGGCCAGATCGACCCGGAGGAGGAACCCCCGGGTCGGGTGGCGGCACGACCAGTTGGGCCGGGTCGCGCACAGGCGGCACCGCAGGATCGCGACCGGGCCGACGTTGTCGCCGGGGCTCAGGCCCATCTCCCGAAGAGCCCGTCTCGTGACGAGGCCTTCGGGTACGGCACCACGATCGAACTCGGGCAGGGTCGCGTCGCTGCGCGGCACCCGCGCCACCTTGTCGGGGCGCTTGCGGCGGGTTCGGGGCATCACCGGCTCCAGGAACCGGGAAGGCGTCGCGGGGGGAGCGGGTAGCGGGTGCCGGGACGCAGCGGGCGGGGACGGCCGATCCGGCGACGCGGGCGGGAAGTGAGCACGAGCGGTTCCTCCTGATGTCGGTGGACAGCACTCACCGCGCCCGCCGGCTTTCGTCGGCGGGCGCGGTGCGAGGCGGCCGGTCGGCGTATCCGGCCATCGCCCACCCGGGTGCGGGGGGGGCGAGGGCCAGGCGGATCGAGGTCGACTACGAGGTCGAGGTGACGATCGACCGGGCGATCGTCGACGGGCACATCCGGGGTGCCGAGGTCGACGACTACGGGCGGATCTGGATCGACTACGTCTGACCGGTCAGGCCGGACGGCCTGTCCCGCACCCGAGGCCCGGCCGGCGGGCGGCGTCGGATGCGAGGCAGGGCGCCCGGATCAGCGGACGTCGTTGCGGGTGCGGGAGAACATCCCCCGCTGGTTGCTGGTGTTGGTGATCTGCGTGTTCTGCACGACCGGGCCCTCGTAGACCGTCTTGGACACCGACCGGGCCTTGCTGACCGCGCCGCCGATCGCGGTGGCGACCATGGCGAGACCGGCGAGCGGCAGAGTGACCATCAGGACGCTGGTCAGGGTGACCGAGGCGAGACCTTGGAGCACGAGCCAGGCACAGCAGCCGAGGCCGACGGACCCGGCGCCGACACCGATGCTCGCGACGGCGATTCCGGCGGCCCAGGCTGGGACGATCCGCTTGTCGTCCTGATGGACGGGTGGGGTGGTACCGAAGGCGGGCGGCTCGGTCTTGTCGCGAAAGGAGGTGGGGTGGTGGCGTACGGGCTTGGCCGCCCAGGCGTCGATGAGGCGGCGGGCTTCGGCTGCGGCCTCGGACTCGTTCAGGCCGTGCTGGGTGTGCAGGGGGTCCACCGGGGGTCTCCGATCATGCGGACGGGAAGGCATTTGGGCCGGGGGAAACCGGTCTCGGGGATTGCTGCAACCGGCCTCTGCGGGCTGGTGGTTGCCGTCAAGCTGGGGTCGTCCGGCACCCACAGGGGGGCGCCGGACCGGTACGGGGAAGTGGGGTTACTGGATGTGGTTCCTGTTCGTGTGCGGGTGGTGCGGCGAGGACAACGCCGTGTTCTGCGCCCGCACCGGGTTCTGGGGGACTCGGTTCGAGGACCCCGAGGAGTTCGACTGCTGGCGGTGCGAGGGCACGTCGTGGACACCGGACGGGCCCTGGACACCGGCCGAGTGAGAAGCGCCGTCAGCTGCGGCTCAGCGCCTTGATCGCGTCAAGCGCCTGGCGCGGGGAGCTGACCGTGTCCCGGCGCGCGGCAGGCTTCCCACCGCGCCCCTTCCCGCTCCTCTTCGGAGCGCTCTCCTCATCGTCCTCGTCGTCGGGCTCGGGCCCGAACTCGCCGGGCCGGGGCGGCTCGGTCCAGTCGAACCAGAGGTCGCGGGCTTCGAGCTCGCGGATCTCGTGGTCGGTGAGGCTGGCAATGGTGTCGGGGAAGTAGCCGTCCAGGCCCTCGGAGAAGCTCATGAACAGGGTGCGCAGGACCTCGGGCTGCTTCGCTTCGACGATCCACCCGGCGCCGCCCGTGTTGGAGTTCGCGGGGGGCTCGGGCTCCCCGGCCATGACCCGCTCGATGCGCCCGCGCTCCTCGGGGGAGAAGGAGCGGGGGAGAGGGGCGGGCGTGTTCTCGGACGGAATGCCCAGTGCTTTGAACATCCCCACGACCTTGCCGGGGGCGACCTTCAGGACGACGGGGATGCAGTTCTCACGGAGGTTCTCGCACAGCAGCTGCGTGAACCCGTCCTGCACGAAGATCGACTGTCCGGCGACCTTGAGGCCGATGCCGTACTTACGGCCCTTGACCGACACCAGCTCGGCCAGATCCATGATCTCCGCCCCGTAGAGACCGTGACGGGCGGCGGAAAGGAACTCGTCCAGGTACGCGGACAGCATCCGATACGGGCAGCCCGGCAGCTTCGGATCCCAGTCGTGGACCCGGCCGTCCTCCCACATCATCTCGCCGCGGATCTCCATCAGGGCGTCCAGCGCGCGCAGGAGCCGGATCATGTAGAGCGCGCCGACGCCGTACCGGTCGGTGTACTCGCCGAGCATGGCGGCCTTCTCGTCCGGCGCTTCGGCCGCGAGCCACACCACGGCCCCGAACAGGGCGTCGGCGGCGATGTGCAATCCCATCAGATGGGTCTTGCCGCCGCCGGACGGGGCGACGAACAGGCCGTGCGCGGCACCGCGGTCGGTGTAGACCCGGTTGCGGGCCGGCTGCCCGTTACCGAGGTACCCGGTCACCCACCGCCCGTCCGCATCGGGGGTGAGCAGTTCCCGGGTGGCGGGGAAGACCTGGGCCAGCGGGGAGCTGTCCCACAGGGAGACCAGGACCTGGTTGCCGTCGATGGTGACGAACAGGCGGCCCTCGTCGTACTTCGTCTTCAACGCGGCCGCCAGGGCGTGCAGGTTGACCCGGGGCTCGCCCATCTCGTCGGGGACCTGCCCGATGTAGTGGGTGACCTTGCGCCCATCGTCGCGGATCTTCTTGATGAACTCCGAGCCCGGGATGGGGCCGGTCGCCGCGCCGATCCGGTCGGCCCACCATTCCAGCGCGGTCGGCGTCCTTCTGCGGCGCTCGGCCTCGTCCGGGGTCAGGTGTACCTCCAGCCACCCCGGACCGCCCTGACGGCCGCCGCTCCGTGTCACCGCGGCGAACTCCACGAACGCCTCGTCGATCCCGAACGCGGCCGCCACCGCGGCCTCGCTGATACCGGCGATCGGGCGGCCCGGCTCGGCCGCCCGGAGCAGCAGGGTCAGGTCGTGGTCGGTGCCGGGGTGCGGGGCGGCGGTGACGACCTGGGTGCGCCCCGGATTCCCGGCCCGCGCCCACAGCGCCCGGACCCGGCGGGTGAAGGCGTCGGCCCCGTCATCCGGTTGCACCGGGGCCGACGCGGCGGGCTGGAGGCGCGCGGCCTGAGTGGGGGAGGCGAGGGCGGGGCGGTTGCTGCGCCGGGTGTGCCGTGAGAACGGCGAGACGATCCATCCGGCGGCCGCCCATCCGCCGGCGAGCAGCCCGTCCATCCACCAGGGGCCGAAGCCGGTGGTCACCTTGGCGGTCACGTCGACGGCGGCGGCCAGAACCAGCGGGGACCAACGCAGGATCTTGCGCCCGGTGCCGGGCCCGTCGCTCTTGGCGGCGAGGATCCACCCGCCGAGCCCGGCGGCTCCGGCCAGCTGCACGACCTGGTTGACGGGGCTGTCGGGGTAGAGGTTCGGGGCCGCTGCCAGCACGGGCGCGGTCAGGGTGTAGGCGAGACGCTCCAGCACGACACTGCGCGGCACGGGCACCGGTGTTCTCCTTCGGGAAGCAGGGCGGGCACCCCCGGGAGCGCGGAGCTGCGGGGGTGCCCGTGGCGGGGAGGGGGTGGGGGTCAGCGGGCGAAGAAGCCGGGCTTGGGGGTGCGTTCGGGGCGTCCGGAGCGCACGGTGTCCAGGCCCTCGTACAGGCGGGCGTGCGTCCGCTGCGCCCCGGTGGCCTGCACGGACACCTCGTGCGCGGTTTCCTGGAGCTTCTTTCCCTCGTCTGCGGCGCCGCCGAGGGCGACGGACACCTGGTTGGTCATCTCGACGAACTTGGGGTCCAGGTCCGCGTGGGCGATGTCCGCGGCCAGGTTCTCGGTGCGCGAGGCGTTCAGACGCATGTTGCGCACCAACTGCTGGAGTTCGTCGGACGCGTGGTCCATCGCGTTGGCAAGGATCTTCAGCTTGCGCTGGAGGGACTTGTAGCGGTTGTCGGCGTCCGTCGGCGCGGCGAAGGCGCCTCGGCGCGGTGCAGGAGTGCTCATCGGCAGAACTGCCCTTCTAGTCGTGGTGGGCGGCGGCAGAGGCGTCGGCCAGGCCTGCGTCGTCCTTGGCCTTCATGTCCTCGCCGTAGACGCGGCCGACGGAGATCGCGGCGAGCCGGGCGGCCTCGGAGGCGGTTTCGCACTCGGTGGCGCACCGCTGGGCCAGTGCCTTCATCCGGCCGGCCCCGTCGGCCAGGTCCGTGACGGCGTCGACGACCTCGGAGGAGATGTTGTGGTCGCCCACCAGGTCGGTGGCCATGTCGCGCAGCGCGTCCGCGAGCCGCCCGAGCGCGGCGTCCAGTTCCTGGGCGCGCTCCTTGTCGACGGCGGCCTGGAGCGCGATGTTGACGATGTCCGTCAGGAATTCGCCGAAGGTGATGTTCGTGCGGTGCTGAGCGGCCATGGCGTGGCCGGCGGCGGGTTTGGTCACCTGTGATCCCAAAGGGTCCTCCTGGTCGGGTTCGGCGGCCCGGGTAGTTCCGGGGCGCTGGGTGTGGGGTTCGGGGGCGGGCGGCAGGCCCGGGGTGCCGGTGGTCAGTCCGGGCTGGCGGATCCGGTCCGCGCCGAACGGGTCGGCGGGGTCGTCCACGATCACCGCGTCCACCACGTCGTCCGACGCCCGCGGGCCGGGGCCGCCGTCGGAGCGGTGCCCCGCGGCGGGCCCGGCCGTCCCGCGGTCGCGGCCGGGCCACTCGGCGGTGTACTCCGGCGCCTGGGAGGCGAACAGGTCCTCGTACGGGTCGTGCGGTCCACCATTCGGCGAACCGGCACCGCTCCGGCCCCCACCGGGGGAGGTGCGGTTTCTCCCGGGCTTCCACCAGCCGCCCCGGGAGCCCCTGGAGGCCCCGCTGCGGGCCTTTCCGGAGCCCTCCGGACCCTTGCGGCCTTCCGGGCCCGTACGAGGCTTCGAGCTGCCGTCAGGGCCCTTGCCGGGGGAGGGGCGGCGCTTCCAACGCCCGCCCTTTCCCGTCGAGTTGTCCCGTTGGCTCCTTCCCGGGTCCGGCTTGCCGAGGGGGTCCCTGCCAGCCGAGTCCTTGCCCGACCGCTTCGGGTCCTTGCTCCGGCCGTTGACCGGAGCGTCCTTCGGCGCCTTCTTCCACTTCCCCCACCCGGTCTTGCTCCCCGCCCCCGAGGAGTCCTGCGAGCCAGGCCCCTTCTTCCCGGGGTCGGGGGTCTTCTTCGGAGCCGGGGCCCGCTTCGGATCAGGCGCCTTCTTGGGGTCGGGCACCTTCTTCGGGTCGGGGGCCTTGCGACCGCTGCTCTCGGGACGTGGACGGGGTGGCGGCGTCTTCGGATCCGTTCGCGTCCGCTTCTCGGCGGGCCCCTTCTTCGCGTCCGGGCCCTTCCGGGAGTCCGGGCCGCGCTTCGGATCGGGCCCGCGCCTGGGGCTGGAGTCCTTGCGCTGCTCGGGTGCCCGCTTCGGGTCCGGGGCCTTCCTGGGCGGCGAGTTGAGCTGCTTGCCCGGGGGCTTGGGCTGGTTCGGTTTCGCGTGTGAACTCGGGTTCCTGGGTCCGCCGGGACGCGAGCCGCCGCCGGAACCGGAGTTGTTCCTGCGTCCCCGGTCCCCGAGGCCCGTGCCGCCGGACTTCATGGACGCCGCATCGGCTTTGCCCCGCGCGGAGGCCTTGTCGGCCCGGGCCTGCAGCATCGCCTGGCGCAGTTTGCCGTTCTGCTCCATCATCGCGACTTCCGCAGCGGTGCGGCCTTTCAGCAGCTCCGCTTTCCGTGCGATCTCCGCCTCACGGAATGCCGCCTCATCCTCGTGACGCGACCGTGCTCGCTCCAGCCGGAATTCCAGCCAGTCTCCGAGCCGGTCAGCCAGAGAACGGCGCTGTCCCGATTCCTCATCGAAATATTCGGCTTCTTCTTCCGCTTCGGAATCGGCGGAATCAATTCCTTCGGAGCGCAGGGCGAATTCCGGATCAGGCGGCTGGGGAATTGCGGGGAATTCCCTATCGGATTCTTCCGGGGGGTCGGGCGGAATGTCTTCCGTCCGGGGTTCGGGGAAAAGCCGGGAGGGGTCGGGAAGTGCCGGGGGGCGTCCGGTGACGTCGTCTCCGGTAGGGAAATTGATGAGCTGGCCGGCGCGGGGCGGGGTCTGGCCGGGGGGCGGTTCGGTGTCGTCGGACACGGCTCCTTCGACCTCCAAGGGGAGTTGACAAACAGTGACGGTCTCGCGTACGCGTGTGCGCGCCTGGGCGGGTGGGCGTGTGGGCGCCTGGGCGTTGGGCCCCCCTCCAGACGGAGCCGGGGCCCGTCACGGTCTTCGTGACGGGCCCCGGGTGCAGCGGGCGGTGTTACTGGGTGTGCTTGACGTAGATCGCGTGCAGGTCGTGCGCCAGGGCCCGCAGGGCGGTGACGTCGCCGCTCTTGAGCCGCTTCCTGCCGTGCGTCTGGATCAGCATCAGCAGGAAATAGAAAGCGCCGAGGTCTCCCCCGTGTTTCTGGATGAAAGAATCCCGCTGTTCCATCAGGTAATCGCGGGAGCGCTGGGCGGAGAGTTCCGCTTTCAGAAGCGGGCGGCCAGCCATTACGCCGACCGCCTGTCGCTACGCAGGTCGTAAATCGACGCGGGCTCATCGTAGCGCACATTCCCCTGCTGGGGCACCTGCCCCGTGTTTCCCTGGGTGCTATTCAGCTGGGGCGGGTTCTTCTTCCGGGCCTTTTCCAGCGCCTTTTCCTTACGCTTCGCGTCGGCGGCGGCAACGGCCTCGTCGTGTGCGCGCCGCTGATAGGCGCTCTTTTCCAGGCCCTTGGTGACGCCCTCGACGTTTTTCAGGACGTCTTTCAGGGCCTTTTCAACGGGCCTGGCACGCATCCATGCGTCGTAGAAACGGTCGCCCTCGACGTGAGTGTGGCGGCAGTGGAGATGGATCTCGCGGGCGAGGATCTCCAGGTTGCCGCCGATGTCCAGCAGGACCCGCTGGACATCGGCGAGGTAGCGGGCGGTGGCGTCGGGGCTGGCGGCGACGTCGGCCAGCGGATTCTTCTTCTCGCGGTTCAGGGGATCGCTCATGGGATGTCTCCGAATCGGGCGGTGCTGGGGGCCGGCCTGGCAGCCGTGGCCCGCCACCAGGTCCCTCCGCGCCCCGGTCCGGCAGTCCGGAGAGGGCGGAGCGGGTCTGGGTGCGGCCATGCGCGGCCAGGACGTACAGGAGAAGGGGGGGCGCGCCGGTACGGGCGCGCCCCTGTCAGGTGAGGTACTTGTCCGCGTCCTCGGGCCGCAGCAGCCCGGCCTTCGACAGCAGCCGGATCGCGCGGTCCTGGTTGACGGAGAGCGTTGTACGGACGCGGCTGATGTTGACGAACCCGTCCGCCTCGCGCGGCAGCTCCTGTACGAGCGGGAGCAGTTCGTCGTCCGTACGGGCGCGGGTCGCCGTACCGGTACGCCCGCCGGAGTCACCCCCGGTGGTACGCGGGGGCCCGCCCGCCGTACCGGTATGGGCGGCGGGGACCGCGTCGGCCGGGCTCGTACGGGCGGTGACCGTACCGGTACGGGCCTTGCCCTCGTACGCGGCGGCGCTCGTACGACCCGGGCTACCCGTACCGGTACGCGCCGCCCCGCTCCGGGGGCCCTGTACGACGCTTGTACGGTCGCCGTACGCGCTGGTCACAGCCGCATTCCCCTCGGCGGGGCCCTCGTGGTGCGAGGTGCGCCGTACAGGCTCCGTACCAGGCGCGCCCCGGGCCGCGCGAGTAGTCGCCGTACCAGTCATCCCGCCGTACACGCCTGTACCAGCGGGGCTTGTACGGGCGTGATGCGAGGCGGTGTGGCCGTCCGTCCACGCGTCCGTACCGGTACGCCCGTCGGCACCGGCGGCTGCGGCCGTACCGGTACGGCCGTCCGTCGCGGCGGGCGTGTCCGTACCACCGTGTCCGTCCGTACCGGTGTCGTGCATGAGCGCGTGGACGCGCCAGATGACGGCCACGAAGATCAGTACGACGAACGTCGTCAGCGGCCACGGAGCCGACGCACCCTCCGGTACGAGGTGCGCCTGCTCCGAGAGGTGGTACACGACGTTGGCCGACGCCATCAGTACGAGCGCCGCCGGGATGTCCCGCTTGGCGCGGAACGCGGTGACGCAGTAGACGTCGATGCTGACGGGCAGCAGCGGCGCAACGTACTCGTTGATGCCGACCATGCGGGCCAGCTCGTACTCACCGGAGGCGGCGAGACCGACGCCGGCGGCGAGCGCAACCCACGGGGCGCCCTTCCACGCCTTCGCGCTGACGTTCTGCTGCCAGCCGTTCCAGCGGGAGCTGGCCTTCTTCGCCTCGCGGGCCTCCTCCAGCATCCGGTGAGCACGGGAGATGTCGGCCTCGGCCCGGTCGGTGATGCCCTTGGCCTTGCGCTCCGCCTCCGCGGTGATGCGGGCGGCCTCCTTCTGCGCGGCCTCCCGCAGCTGCCCGGCAACGGTCTTGGCCTCCTCGCGCAGCCGCTCGCGCTGCTTGTCGCACGCGGCCTTGAGCCCGGCGAGCTCCCCGGCCAGCGCGGTGCGCCTCTCGGCGGCCACCGTGTCGAACTGGTCGGTGAGCTCACGCAGCTTCTCGCGCAGCTCAGCCCGGGCCTGCTCCGCCTCGGTGTGCGCCGCGGCCACGTGAGCATCGGCCTCACGGCGCCGCTCATCGGCCGCCGCGACGGCACCGGTGTAGAGCTGCTCCGCCTCCGCCCGGCGGCCGTCGTACTGCTCGGCCGCGGTCCGGGCCAGCTCGGCGAACCGCTCGCGGGCCTGCTCGACCTCCCGTCGTGCCGCCGCGACCAGTTCGTCGGCCTGCTCCTGGGCGCGGGCCAGAATCGCGGACGCTTCGGTGCGGCGCTGGTCGACCAGCGCACTGATCTCGGCGAGGTCAGCCTGCGCCAGGCGTCGCAGCTCGGCGACCGCCGTCGCCGTCACCTCGCGCTCCGTGGCGGCCAGTTCGGTGATCTCGGAGACCTGGCTGCGGGCCTCGCGCACCAGCAGCTCGGCGCGGCTCTGCGCCTGAGCCAGGAGCCGGTCAGCCTCGCCGCGCGCTGCCTCCACGTCGGCCTCGGCAGCCGCGCGCTGGGCGGTGACGCTCTGGTCCGCGTTGACGAGGGTGCCCTCGGCGCGGGTCTGCGCCTCGGCCATCATCACGGTGACTTGCTCGTGCGTCTCACTGATGGTGCGCGCGGCCACACTCTCGGCCTCGGCCTGGAGCACGGCAGCCTGCTCACGAGCGGTCTCGATGATGTCAGCGGACCGGTCGCGGGCATCCGCGACCCGGGCCAGCGCCTCGTCGCGCTCCTCTGCCGAACCGGTCGCCGGGGGAACCTCCGCCGTCGGCCGAGCGTCCGGGGCCGGGGTCTTGGGGACTGAGGTCTTGCGGGCCCGGTTCGGCTTGCGCCGGGCGGGCTTCGTACGAGCGGCGGTCGCCACGATGGGGCTCCTTCAAGAGGGTCGCGCACAGGTCGGCCCCGCCGTGGAGCTGGCGGGGCCGACCTGTACGCGGCAGTGAACGGGGCGGGTCAGGCGGCCAGGCGAAGCGGGCTGGGCCGACGGAAGCAGGCCGCGGCGTGCTGCCGGGCAAAGCCGTGGTCGGCGGCGAGCGTCCAGGCGTACTCGCCGCAGCCGGTGCAGTCGCTGCTCAGGGTCCCGTCGGGGTCCGTGTAGACGAACACGGTGGCCCCGGCCTGGGTGGAAATAGCGTCTACGGCGGCAGGGGCGGCGATGGAGGTGACAGTGGCGGTCATGAGGCGCCCTTCGTACGGAGGTGGGTGAGGTAGGCGTCCTGCAGGCGGCAGATCCGCTCCCACAGCGCAGTGCCGGGCGGGCAGGCGGGCTGGGTGGGGGTGCAGGCGCCGCAGTCGTCGGCGTGGTCGGCCCAGGTGCGCCGGGCCTCCATGTAGCGGGAGTACAGGTCAGCGGGCACGGCGGCCCTTCTGTGCGGGGTGGATCGCGTGCACGGGGTGGCCTCGGTCCCACGCCCTGGCGGCCGCCGTGGAGGCGGCCGCCAGGAGCGCGAGGGTGAGCGGGTGGGCCAGGCCGTGGGCGGTAAGGGCCCGGACCGCGAGGTGCTGGGCGGTCCGGGCGGCACGTATGTGATGCGGCATCAGGTCTACTGCTTGCCGCCGCACTGGCACGGCTCGTGCACCACGGCCTGGTAGGGCTTGCCGTCAGCGCCGATGTGGTTGACGGTCACCAGGCGCGGGGGGTGTCCGCAGCTACTCATCGGGCCACCCCCGTACCGCCGCACGGGGCGCACGACTGCCAGTTCTGCCGGGAGACACCGTCGCCGCTGGTGTCGATCATCTTCCCGCCCTGCCCGTTGCAGGTGGTGCAGGTTCGGCCCGTCTGCGAGGCGGGGGCCGACGGGGCGAAGGTCAGCTGGCGGGTCATCTGCAGCACCGGCTGCCGCGTCTGGCCGGGGGCCATCTCGGCATAGGTGCGGCGGGCGTGGCGGCCGGCGGCGCGGGCGCGGCGGTCACCGTCGTCCGTCAGGCGGCGGACGACCTGGTGGACCTGGTCGGTCTCGTCGCGCTCGTAGCCGCGCTGGTTGTCCTCGTCCTCCCAGCCGCCGTACCCACCGGCGGCTGCGGGGGCGGGGCCGCTCTCGGCGCGCCGGTCGAGGACGGTCGTAGCGGCCCCTCGTGCCGGCGGGGACTGATTGAATGTCATCCTGTTCACGCGCATGGTTGCCCTCTCGATCAGGGTGATCTGCGAAGACGCACCCCCAGGGCCGTAATCCCTGGGGGTGTGCCGTTTCCGGGGCCTGTGGCCCCGGGCTGCTGTACGAGCAGCCACGGCCCCGCCCGCCCCAAGTGCTTCGGGGCGGCCGGGGCCGTGGTTGTTCGTCGGGGTCAGACCGCGATCGTCAGCGGGTCGAGCGGGACGTCGGGGCCTCGGAACTCCGAGACGGAGCCCGCGGAGCGGGCCCGGACGGAGTTGTTGGCTTCCTCGATCGCCGTACCGGCGCGCTTCGCCAGGTCTGCCTTCGAATCGGCGGTGGCTTCTGCGTGCCGGGACCACGTCCTCGCCGCCCGGCAGCGCGTGAGAAGGGCTTCGACCCGGGCCTCGCGATGGCGCTGCTGCTCGGTCCGCTCCAGCTCCTCGTACGCGGCTGCGAGACGTGCTCCGCCCACACAGCGGTAACTACCGATGCAGCGAATGCCGCTGACGTTGGACCGGCACCGTCGCAGGTGATCGCGGTACGCGGCGAGAGCCTCACTCGACGTCGTCGACATCGGGGAGATCTGCATGACCGGCTTGGCCGGAGCCGGGATCGGCTTGAAGTGCTGGCGAGCGGAGCGGCGACCGGTGGCCGTGCTGTCGGCGGTGAGCATCGCCTCGCCCCACTGCTCGATGGTGATGTCGAGCAGGACCGACTGGTTGCTGCCAGGGCAACGGGGGTGTTCCTCGCACTCGGCCGCACGGCCGGTGCAGCCGCGCGGGCAGTGCTCACGGATCTTGAGCTGCGTTTCGCCCATCAGCCTGCGCCAGGTTTCGCAGTCGGGGCAGACGATCGTCAGAATCTCGCCCTCGCGGACGTTGATGTTCTGAGGCTGGATGGTGCTGAGCAGCAGTGGCTCGCGACGGTTGTCGCGCTTGGTCCGGACGCGGCCGGGACGCTTACGGGACATCGAGTCCTCCTCGTTCGGTACTGGAGCGGTGCTGCCTTCTCCGCCCGGCAGGCCACCGGATGACCGGTGGGCCTGGCGGACAGACAGCGCAACAACGCTGTTCAGGGTGTGGAACGGGTGGAGCTATTCGGTACAGGGGGCCGCCGACCGGGGGAGCGCGGGCTCAACCCCTTGCCGCCACCCGAATGGGCAGTGGCGCCTGCTGTTTTGCGGTGCTTCGAATCAAACAATGAACCCTTCTAGAAGGGTTGTCAACCCTTCTAGAATCGGGTTCACTGAAGTCCATCAACCAAAGGAGTCGCCGTGCCTTCGCCTAAGCAGCCGCCGAAGTGGCGGCAGATCGCTGACGAGATCGCTGCGGAAATCAGAGACGGCCTCTACAGCCCCGACCAGCGGCTTCCTTCAGTGCAGGCGCAGGTCGCCGCGGGGAGAGGAGCCACCGCAACGGTTCATCGTGCGTACCAAGCACTGGAGGCGGAGGGACTGGTGCGAATGGTGCTCGGGAGCGGCACAGTCGTGCTTGGCCCGGGCGATTCGCCACACACTGTGGTCACGGGCGCAGCTCGGCTGGATCGGCTTCGCCGGACCGGGCAGCCACTCACGCCCGGCGAGACGTACACGAACGCGCAGTCGGTGATGCGATCATGCGCTGATCCAGAGATCGCAGCACTCCTCGGTATCGAGCTGTACGACGAAATCGTCATCCGCAGCCGTACCTTCATGCGAGGCGAGCGAGCAATCACCCTGGCCCTCAACTGCATCCACGTCCGCGCTCTGAACGTTCTGCCTGAACTGCTCGACGCTGGCCCCATGCCGAAGTTCCGCCATGACCTCTACGCGGAGCGCACCGGCCAGCAGCTGACAGCTGGCCCTCAGAAGAGCGCTGCCCGATTCGCTTCGACTAACGAACTCGCCGAGTTCGGTATCGACGTACCCCCGGACGCGCCCGTTCCTGTTCTCGTCCTCCGCACGGTCTACTCGGATGATGACGGTCCGCTTGAGGTGTGGGAGGACATCCTCCGCCCCGGGATGTGGCACGCCACTCCGTGAACGGGATATGGCAGACAGACGCCATAACCTCATCTCACTCTCTCGGGGTGAAACGCCGTCAGCAGGCTCGGGGGGCCGCGGTATCGACACGTTGCCCCCAAGGCCCTGCGGCATGAGCCTGCGGCGGTATGGTGGCCTCGGACGTAGATCGAAAATGCGAGTGGCCCCTGCGACCGGCTTGGCAACCGGGAGGGACCACTCGGGCCAAAGACCTTGTGGTGGGGGTCGTTTGGCCGGCCGCACACTCCTACGAACCAGGAGGTGGCGACGTGATCAGGGTACCCGTACCCGCACGCGCACACACTGCACCCCGCCGTGGGCTCAGCGACCTTGCCGGTCGCTGCTCCTTCGACGGGGTGTTCGTGCTGCCTGAATACGCCCCGGCCCGCACCTCTGTCGAGGGGGTCGGGATGGCGTAGTCCTTCTGGGGCGGCACCCGATGGGTCTGCCGCCCCGGGCCTCCGAGCCGTGAAGCGATTTGCCGTCGCCTCAGCTGGAGCGCCCTTCTGACACCGGGAAGCTTTTGCCGAGCTTCCCGAAGGGATTGCCCGTCCGGTGCCACCCGGCCGAGCGGTTCAACAAGGTTTCTCCCAGAAACCGAAGCCCTTTCAGGGGCTTCGTCGTGCCAAGAGGCGGGCCCCTTCAACACGGGAGCCATTGTGCACGACGTTTCGTGCGGCGGCCAGCTTCGGCATGCCCGCACAACCACTTCCCGCCCTGTTTTCACGCCGCGATCCGGATCCGTCGTGACGAAGGTCACTGCTGGGCGTGGTCGCTTCACCCGTTCGGGTGCTTCTACGGCCCGTGCCCGGGCGGTGCTCCGATGAGTCTCCTGGCCCCGCCGCGGAGTCGGATTCCGTCCCCGCGTACGACTGAGAGCCCAGAGGCCGCCGCCACGGTCGATCTGCTCGTCGAGATGCCGGACGAGCAATTGGTGGCGGGGGCCGACCAGGACGTGGTCCGGACGCGGTCGCGGCGCGCGGAGCCGCGGGCGTGGTTGCGCGCGGTGGTGTGGCTCGTGGCCGCCGGGCTGCATCCCGGTGCCGGGCCGTCGACCGTGTTGGTCGCCCGTGATCTCTCGTTCCGTATGGACTATCGCCGCGGCATCGTCGTCTACGGCCTGGCAGGGGTTGTCGAGCGGACCGGTCTGTCGCCGGCGACGGTCAAGCGGCACGTACGGGTGCTGCGGGAACTCGGTGCGCTGGTTTGGATGGTCCGGGGCAGCAAGCGCAACCTCGCGGCCCCGGGCGAGAAGTACATGGCGACGGCGACGATCTACGGCGCAGTGATCCCTCCGGCGTACGACGACGCGATGGGGCACCGGCTGACCGGGTCCGGGTACGAGGCCCGGTTGTGCGGCGTGACTCCGGCGGGCCGGGAGCTCGCGGTCGCTAGTGCGACGGCACGGGCCGACGCCCGGCAGGAGCAGCGTCGCGCGAGCCGCTCCGGCCAGGGTGTTCGGCGTGGTGTCCGCGCTGCCTGGCCTGTGGATAACTCGGCTGTGGACAAGGCCTGTTCAGCGGGGGGTGAGCCCCATTCTCTTGGTCGTTACCACCGAGCACCTGCAGTTGATGTTGAGAGGGGTTGTAACTACATCCCGCGCGCTCGCGCGAGCTGCCGAACAGCTCCCGTCTCCTCCGCGAAGATCAGCTTGAACAGCGACGGCTCCCGTCGTACGGCGGCTCAGACGCGGGCCGGGATCGCGGTCGTTCAGCAGGTCAGGCCCCTGGTCAACTGGACTCAGCGGGAAGGTCTCCGGCCGTTGGAGGTTGCGCTCCGGCCCCTTACGGGCGCTGGGTGGGATGCGCACATGATCGCGGCGGAGCTCCACTCCTGGATGCTGACCTGGAACCCGGCCCGGCCCGCTGCCTATATCCGGGCCCGCTTGGCGCAGCAGGCCGCCGCCGAGCACGTTGCGGCGGCGTACGAAGCGGCCGAGGGCTGGGACGAGGCAGCCGCCACCAGGGCGTTCACCGTGTCCCGGCCGGAGCTGGCGTACGACGTGATGCAGGGCCTGGCCGTAGGGATGGCCGCCTACTCCGCCCGCCAGGCAGAGCAGGGCCTCGATGACCTGACCGACGCCGACGCGGCCGCCGACATGGCCGCCTTCCTCGAAAGGGTTCCGGCATGACCGGCACCGCACCCGCGTCCGCGAGCGGCATGGACCTCGCCCGTGTCGCGCTCCGCGCCGCCCTCGCGGCCGCGAAGTCCGCACCGCGGCAGCGCCCTCGCCGTACCGGAGCGGCTCCGTCCCGCCAGGGCCGTTCCGGGGCCGGGAGCCCGTGGCCCTGGGCGCGGCCGTCAGCCAGATGATCGCCGAGCAGGGCCTGGAAACCGGCGCAGTCGGCGGGCAGGTACGGCGTACCGTGCTCAGCCAGTGGGACAACATCGCACCCGAGCTGCAGGGCAAGGTCCAGGCCGTCCGGTACGACGACGCGACCCGCACCCTGCACCTGCGTCCCTGCTCACCGGCCTACCGAACCAACTCGTTTTGCATCAGAATGAGATCTTCGCCCGCGTCAACGCAGCGGTCGGCTCGGGCACGGTGTCGTGCCTGGAGATCCTGCGGCCCGGCAATCCTCAGTATCAGGTGCCGGCGGAGAGTTCTCCGGCGTCCCTCGCGCCGCCACCGGTGGCTGGCCCAGCCCCGGGTGAGCCGCTGGTGCCCCGAGCTCGGGACCCCAGGTACCTCGAAGCCCTGGCTGCGCACCAGCAGGCGTGGTCGGGAGGGCAGGAGGCCGACCTGGTCATCCGCGCGAAGACGGAGCGGTAGATTCGCGACCGCCTCCGCGAGCCCGGGTACTTGTTCGTCGAGAGCCGCACCGAAGCTAGATGTTCGAATTCACCAGAATTGCCACCTCTAGCGGCCTCCTTTTATGAAGAGCGCTACGCTCTTTGTACTGTTCAGCCAGGGTGGCGGTCGCCCTCCAGGGTGGCCGAGGATCGCAACTCGGGATGGGCGGCCAGGTACCAGGTCATCTGCCGGTGGCGGGCGCCCTCCGGGGGCGACCGAGGATCGCAACTCCGCCCGGCAGGGCACCGGTCATCCGGCGGTCCTGTGGCGGTCGCTCTCGGGGGCGGCCAAGGATCGCAACCTCAGCGTCGCCCGGCGCGCCGACGACCGGCTGGTGGTGGCGGTCGCCCTCCGGGGTAGCCGAGGATCGCAACGTGCAACGCCTGTTCATCGCCGGCCAGCACCCCGAGTGGCGGTCGCCCTCCTGGGTGGAGGATCGCAACGTCGAGTGGAACCCGGCGAGCCGGAGTCCGGGCAGGGTGGCGGTCGCCCTCGAGGGTGGCCGAGGATCGCAACGACCTCGTGTGGCTCTCCTGCATGGCCCTCGAGTGGGTGGCGGTTGCCCTCCGGGGTGACCGAGGATCGCAACCGCGTCCCCGCCCTGCAACGGGGCCTCTCGTCGACCGAGGTGGCGTTCGCCCTCCGGGGTGGCCGAGGATCGCAACCTGATCGCCGGAGGCACTGGCTCCGGCAAGGGGGAGTGGCGGTCGCCTTCCAGGGCGACCGAGGATCGCAACCTGCCGCTCGTCGTCGGCGACTCGCAAGTGCTCGGGTGGTGGTCGCCCTCCGGGGCGGTCAAGGACTGCAACTCTCGCGTCGAGCGCGGCTATTGCCGCCTCGGACGACTGGCGGTCGCCCAATAGGGCAGCCGAGGATCGCAACGACACGATGGACGGCGACAAGTGCATGAGGCTCTACGTGGCGGTCGCCGTGAAGGCCGACCAAGGATCGCAACCGCAATGCCGCCGAGGTGGTGTCGCAGCAGGCACAGGCGCTGCTTGCCCTCCGAGGTGACCGAGGATCGCAACCGCAACCCGTGGGACCTCGGCGAGATGCGGTCCTCGTGGCGGTCGTCCTCCGGGATGACCGAGGATCGCAACGCGCCGATCCGGCACAGCTCGTCGTACGTGTCCTGGGTGGCGGTTGCCTTCCGGGGCGGCCGAGTATCGCAACATCCGCAACGACGCCCGTCCCGGCGGCGTCGTTGCTGTGTCGGTCGCCCTTCGGGACGACCGAGGATCGCAACGTCTTGGTGACCGTGGAGTAGCCGACCAGGGTGGTGGCGGTCGCCTTCCCCGGCGGCAGAGGATCGCAACTGCTTGTACCAACCGGCGGCCGTCAGCACGGCCGGGCGTGGCAGTCGCCTTCCGTGACGGCCGAGGATGACGATTACGCCCTCGTCGTCTGGATGGGCACCCACCAGCAGGTGGTGGTCGCCCTCCGCGGGATCGAGGATCGCAAGGCTCGTACGGTGTAAGCGGCTCGGGTTAGCAGGGTGGTGGCGGTCTCCCCTCTGGTCGGCCGAGGATCGCAACCTGTGGTCCGGACGCGACGTCGCCGCCTTGGGCGTGGTGGCGGTCGCCCCTCGCGTCGGTGAGCTCGGCCTCGTGGTAGTAGGACATCCAACTGCCTCCGCTGGTCGTGCACCGGTCACCTTGCTCCGGGCGGTGACCGCTTCGGCGAGGGAGACTTCCTGACGGGTCGGACAGCCGTCGTCGTCCTCGTCGACCCAGTGTTTGAAGGCATCGCGTTCATACCCGACGCGCTTCTCCTCGGCGACGGGGATCTTCCTTATGGCGTCTGCGAGGGTCAGGCCGCCCTCGTCCGGGGCTCCGCCGGGCGCGCCAGACGGTGTGGTGGTGCCGGTGGCGGAGGGATTGGGGTCGTAGGCCTCCACTGGTTCGGTGGAGCAGGCTGTCAGGGCGGCGGCGGTGAGCAGGGCGGACAGGAAGCCGATGCGGCGCAGCGAGACGAGGGCACCGCAGGATTCCGGTAAGCCGTTCACATGCCGGCTGGTGCTGCGCTGCATCGAAGATCACTTTCCTCTGCAGGGCGGCGGGGTGCCGGTTGCTGCCTGCCTGGGAGGACTTGTGTGGGAGCCTCGCAGGATTGTCAGTGGGTGTCTTTAGCCTGCTCGTATGAGTTTGTTGGAACCTTCTGCGGATGCGGTGCGGCCGTCACCGGAGGACGCGGTGCGGTGTTTGCTGGAGTCGGCACGTGAGCGGGCGACTTCGGTGGATCTGGAGGCCGCGTTCGCGTGGGTAGCGGAAGGGCGGCTCGCGGACGATCTTGTTGCTGACTGGCGTCGGCTGGGCGAGGAGGCGCAGGCGGAACTCAGTCGCTGCTGGAAGGGCCGCGGGCTGCTTGAGGACGGGACGGTCGACCAGGACACCGTGCGCTACGGGCGCTGGGCGGCGGCGAAGATTCTTAGGGACGAGCTGCACGAGTTGGTCTCCCTCGCAGGGAAGGCCGTCGAGTGGTGTGAAGAGGTACGAGAGGGCGTCATCAAGGATTTCGGCCGGCTGGTGCGGGAGCGGAGGACTGAGTTTCCTTCGACGAAGGCAGCTCCGCTGGGCGAACTGCTAGAGGAACTGCAGCGGGCCCGGGCACGCTACGTCTGCTCTCTGGAGGCCTACCGGCGAGAACTGGAAGAACTGTCCGTGGAGGAGCGACGGCGTCAGGACTTCCGGCTCAGCAGTGCCAGCACTTCCCTGGAGGAGATACGTAGGTTGTCGAGCCAAGGGTTTGAACTGCTTATTGCCCGGCTTCTGGAGCGAGATGGCTACGAGGTGCAGCGTATGCATGGGGGCGCGGGTGACAGGGGAGCGGACGTTATAGCCACTGGCGGGAACGGTGAGCGGATCGTCGTGCAGTGCAAGCTTCGCAGGGCGCCGTCGGCTGCGATCGGAGCGCCGGATGTGCAGGCTTTCAACGGGACAGCCCGCCCCGACCATGACGCCACCCACCCGATCATGGTGACGAACACACGCTTCACCGTGCACGCGGAGAAGGCAGCAGCCAGGTATGGAATCGCGTTGGTGGACAGCATGGTGCTGCGGGCGTGGGCGACGTTCGGCAAGCCCCTCGAGCTGAACTGACAAGCCGCCGGGGTTAGACGATATGGACGCCGGCGGTGTCGCCGTTCTCGTCGCGTAGGAGCACTTCTCTTCCGTCGGCCACCAGCCAGCTGGGGGAGGAGGCGTAGACCTGGACGGCCCGGTTGATGGAATCGGTTTTGGACAGGCCGGTGATCCTCATGAGTGTGGTGACCGTTTGGGCTGCCCTGGGAATGAGTGTGACGTGAACCGCCGCTGGCCGAGGATCGCAACGACACCCACGGCGTGGCCCAGGCCGAGCGGGGCGTGGTGGCGGTCGCCCTCCGGGATGGCCGAGGATCGCAACAGCCCCGACAAACGCACCGGGCTCGGCGGCTGGACGTGGCGGTCGCCCCCCTCCGGGGCGGCCGAGGATCGCAACTGCACAACCCACCGGCCGAGAAGGGCCCGGACATGGTGGCGGTCGCCCCCGGGGTGGCCGAGGATCGCAACATGGCGTACGCGCGGGCGAACGGCCCGGCGGCGGCCGGTGGCGGTCGCCCTCCGGGGTGGCCGAGGATCGCAACGGGATGGGCAAGGCCGTGGCCGAGGTGATCAGCTGAGTGGCGGTCGCCCTCCGGGGCGGCCGAGAATCGCAACTTCATCGAGTACGCCGAGGGCGAGGCGGACAGCGTGGTGGCGGTCGCCCGTCGCGGCGACCGAGGATCGCAACGCCTTCCCCGGCCAGTTCTCCGCCGTGGAGGAGCTGTGGCGGTCGCCCCCGCGGGTGACCGAGGATCGCAACGAGGGCCTGTGCGAGGAAGACGAGGACCCCGAGGAGTGGCGGTCGCCCCCGCAGGTGACCGAGAATCGCTGCCGAGGTGCCGCCGCTGGTGGCCCAGGCGTGGCAGTCGCCCTCCGAGGTAACCGAGAATCGCAACACCGAGCCGGTCGAGTTGCCCGAGGGCTGGCTGCAGGTGGCGATCGCCTTCCGGGGCGGCCGAGACTAGCAACTCGTCCATGCGGGCGAGTCCGACGTTCGGAGCCAGGTGTGGCGGTCGTCATCGAAGGCGGCCGAGGATCGCAACCCCGAGGGAATCGAGACGGTCACACTGACCGGGCAGGTGGCGGTAGCCCTCCAGGGAGGCCGAGGATCGCAACCTGGGGTTGTGGCGGACGCTCTCCGGGGCGGCCGAGGATCGCAACGAAACGGTGGGTGCCTGCCCCCCGGCGCAGATCAAGTGGCGGTCGCCCTCCGGGGTGGCCGAGGATCGCAGCCTCCTCCTTGTTCGTCACCAGGACGGGGGCAGCACGTGGCGGTCGCCCTCCGAGGTGGCCGAGGATCGCAACGATGACGGGACGTACCGGTGGGGGATCGGGGGTGGCAGTGGCGGTCGCCCTCCGGGTGGCCGAGGATCGCAACCTGATCGCCTGAGGCACTGGCTCCGGCAAGGGGGAGTGGTGATCGCCTTCCAGGGCCACCGAGGATCGCAACTTCTCGACCCGGGTGGCTGCGGGGGCATCCGCAGATTGCAACCTCCGGGTGCCGCCCGGGCATCGTGGTGCACCACGTGGCGCGGCCCTTCGGGGTGACCGAGGATCGTAACCTTGTCGAGCGTCATGGGGATTTTGGGGAGCGCGGGTGGCGGTCACCCTCCGGGGCGGCCAAGGATCGCAACGTCTCCAGGACCGCGTACGCCGCCATGCGCCTGGTCGTGGCGGTTACCCTTCAAGGCGACTCCGGATCGCAATACCACCGGCACCGGGTCCGCTCAGCTGGAGGGGGTCGTGGCGGTCGCCCTCCGGGGTGGCCGAGGATCGCAACACCGCTCCCGAGGGTGACGAGGCGGCCATGCAGGGCGTGGCGGTCGCCCTCCAGGGCGACCGAGGATCGCAACCACCCCATGTAAACGCCGATCGGCGGCGTGGCGGTCGCTCTCCGGGTCGACCGAGGGTCGCAACAACGACGCCGTGATCAACGGTGACACGGCGGTCGACGTGGCGGTCGCCCTCAGGGGCGGCCGAGGGTCGCAACCTGGAACCCAAGGGCAACGACGCCGTCGTCCCGCTGTGGCGGTTGCCCTCCGGGGTGGCCGAGGATCGCAACGTCCGCAACGACGCCCGTCCCGGCGGCGTCGTTGCTGTGGCGGTCGCCCTCCGGGGTGGCCGAGGATCGCAACCACATGCGGATGTTCATCGAGGGCCAGAAGTGCGCGGTGGCGGTCGCCCTCCGGGGTGGCCAAGGATCGCAACTTTCGATGCCGTCCGTAGGGACACCCCCCCGCATCGGCGTGGCGGTCGCCTTCCGGGGTGGCCGAGGATCGCAACGACTCCCGCATCCTGGCCCGCTTCAACTGGACGGATGTGGCGGTCGCCCTCCGGGGTGGCCGAGGATCGCAACCAGTCCATCGCGCACGGCCGGGACCGGGCCGCCGTCGTGGCGGTCGCCCTCCGGGTGGCCGAGGATCGCAACCCTCCACCAACGCGAGTGGCAGGTACGACGTCGCGTGGCGGTCGCCCTCCGGGGTGGCCGAGGATCGCAACCTCGGCGAGCAGGCCGCCGCGCAACTCGCCCCGCAGTGGCGGTCGCCCTCCGGGGTGGCCGAGGATCGCAACGGCGAAGGCGCGGACGCCGGCTGGGTCAGCATCAAGTGGCGGTCGCCCTCCGGGGTGGCCGAGCACCACAACGCGTTCGCGGTAACCAGACGCACGCCGACCAGTTGGTGGCGGCCGTCCTCCAGGGGGACCGAGGATCGCAACCGATATCGGAGTCCCGGCTCCGGGGCGAAGTACCCGTGGCGGTCGCTCTCCGGGGCGGCCGAGGAATCGCAACCTGTACGCCGACGGAGGGGACGGAGGCGGTTTCGGATGTGGCGGTCGCCCTCGGGGGGACCGAGGATCGCAACTCCATGACGCAGTTCCGGGCCGACGTTCGCGCCCAGGTGGCGGTCGCTCTCCGGGGCAACCGAGGATCGCAACGACGTAGGTCTGGCCGTGGGCCTCAGGCACGGGGTGGCGGTCGCCCTCCGGGGCGGCCGAGGATCGTAACGGGCTCCTCATGCGGCAGGTGCACGGCCTGGTGGCCGGTGGCGGTCGCCCTCCAGGGTGGCCGAGGATCGCAACGCCAGCTGGACCGAGATCGAGCGAGAGGGATACCGCGTGGCGGTCGCCCTCCGCGGTGGCCGAGCATCGCAACATCAACACGCGGATGGTCGAGGGCGTCAAGTACAGCGAGTGTCGGTCGCCTTCCAGGGCGACCGTGGATCGCAACGACTACTGCGTCGAGGCCGACTGGCTGACTCCGGTGTGGCGGTTACCCTTCAAGGCGACTCCGGATCGCAACACCACCGGCACCGGGTCCGCGCAGCTGGAGGGAGTCGTGGCGGTCGCCCTCCAGGGCGGCCGAGGATCGCAGCATCGAGCACACCCAGCTGTGCCCCCCGTGCCGGAAGGTGACGGTCACCCTCCAGGGCGACCGAGGATCGCAACTCCGCGTACCAGGGGCGCAGGCCGATCTGGACGACGTGGCGGTCGCCCTTCAGGGCGGCCGAGGATCGCAACAGCCGCCGCCTGTACCGAGGCTAGGACGGGACGCGGTGTGGCGGTTGCCCTGCCGGGCGGCCGAGGATGGCAACGACAAGAAGGTCCCGGGGGCGTGGCTCGTCGACCTGGTGGCGGTCGCCCTTCGGGACGACCGAGGGTCGCAACATTCCGATCGTGCACGTACTGAGTACCGTGCCGCCGGGTGACGGTCGCTCTCCGGGGTGACCGAGGATCGCAACAACGTCCGGGAAGCCGACATCAGCGAGACGACGAAGTGGCGGTCGACCTCCGGAGCGGCCGAGGATCGCAACGCGTTCAAGCTCGACGACGTCGACAGGGCGCAGGTCGTGGCGGTCGCTCTCCGGAGCAGCCAAGGATTGCAACGTCCCGTCCTTGTACGTGGACAGCGCTGCGGGTGGTGGTCGCGTTACGGGACGACCGCGAATCGCAACGGCTGTGTCAGTGGCCAATCTTAGGGTGTGTCGGTTCCAGGGAGGTTGGTGATTCGGCGGTCAGGAGGTCGGGTGTCAGAGCGTGGGTTGTTCGCCCATAGTCGTAGTCCGCGGTCGGGGTGTCGGCATCGGCTCGAGGATCATCTGCGTGGCTCGGCTGCTTTGGCCAGGGTCTTTGCCGAGCGTTTTGGTGCTGAGGATGTGGCCGGGTACCTGGCGTTGGTGCATGACGTGGGGAAGGGGTGTTGTGCCTGGCAGGATCGCTTGATCTTTCATGCTGAGCCGACGGGTAAGCCGGTGGGGATCCCGCATAAGGAAGCCGGCACGGTGCTTGCTGCGCGGACGGTGGGGCGTCAGCTCGCTGCTGTGGTGCAGGGGCATCATGGAGGGCTGCCGGATCAGGACAAGATCAAGGATCTTCTGGCCGAGCTCCGGGGGAGCGGTGTGGAGGCGGACCGTGCTCGGGAGGCGACCGAGGCTGTGGCCCGGGTGGTGCCGGAGATCCTTCGGGAAGGCCGCATTCCACCGCCGGCCTGGCTTGCGGGACTCGAATCGCCGCAGAGGCAGGCACTGGCACTGGATGTGTTCACACGCATGGTGTTCAGCTGTGTGGTCGATGCGGACTATCTCGATACCGAGGCCCACTTCGCCGGCAGGGAGCCACGGACCGGCGCGCGTGCGGACATGGGGATGCTGCTGAAGCGCTTCGAGCAGCGCAGGCTACGGCTGCTTGCCCGGCGTACGGCTTCGCCGGTGGATGAGCTGCGTGAGCGGGTGTACGCGCAGGCGTTGGCGGCGGCCGCGGGCGCGCCGGGTATGTATGTGCTGCATGTGCCGACGGGTGGGGCGAAGACGATCGCTGCGGGCGGGTTCGCGCTGCGGCATGCGGTTGAGCATGGTCTGGGCCGGGTGGTGTTCGCGGTTCCGTACATCAGCATTACGCAGCAGAACGCCGAGGTGTACCGGGAACTCCTCGACCCCGCCCCGGACAGCGGCGAGCAGCCTGTCGTGCTGGAGCACCACAGTTCGGTGGAGCTGGAGGAAGAGGACGGAGCGGGGGCCTGGGCGCGTATGGCGGCGGAGAACTGGGCTGCGCCTGTGGTGGTCACGACGACGGTGCAGCTGTTCCAGTCGTTGTTCGCGCGCAAACCCTCCGTGATGCGCAAACTGCACCGGCTGGCGGGCTCGGTGATCGTGCTGGACGAGGTGCAGGCTCTTCCCGACCGGCTGCTGATCCCGATCCTGAGTGTGCTGCGCGACCTGGTGGAGCATTTCGGGGCTTCGGTGGTGCTGACGTCTGCGACCCAGCCTTCCTTCTGGTCTCTCGCGCAGCTGGACGGGCTGCCGCGGCGCAGCATGATTGAGGACGTGACCGGGCTGTTCGAAGAGCTGCGGCGGGTGGAGTACGACTGGCGGCTGGGGCCTGATGTCACGTGGGAGTCGATCGCACAGGAGATCGCGTCCGAAGGCGGCGAGCAGGTTTTGACGATCGTGAATACCACACGGGACTCGGCGCGTTTGCACCGCCTCTTGAACAGTACGGAGGGCGAGGCGCGGGTGACGGCGCCGGTGTGGCACTTGTCGACGAGGATGACGGCCGAGCACCGGCGCGAAGTGATCGAGCACGTGCGTGGCGAGCTCACGGTCGGCCGCCCTGTGCATGTGGTGTCCACGTCGCTGATTGAGGCAGGTGTGGATGTGGACTTCCCGCGGGTGTACCGGGCGTGGGCGCCGGCCGAAGCTCTGCAGCAGGCGGCGGGCCGCTGCAACAGGGACGGCCGGTTGGGCAGGGGGAGGGTGGTGGTGTTCCGGCCGGTGGACGGCGGCGTGCCGAAGGACTTGTCGTACACGGCGGCTCTGGAGGCGACCGCGGAGTTCTTCGGGCCTGGTGGCGCTTCGGCTCCGGATGATCTGGAGGCCCTGGAGTGGTACTACGAGAAGCGCTGGGCGCTGCAGGGCACTGACGGCCGGTCGATGGGTGAGGGAATCCAGCAACTGCGCCGGGTCTGGGACTTTCCCGCCGTCGCGGAGGCGTTCCAGATGGTCGACAACAAGTATGCGCAGTCCGTTGTCGTGATCCGTGCGGAGAAGGCCGACGAGGAGCGCGATGCCATCGAGTCGGACATCGCCCTCCTGCGCTCTTCCTACCCGGTAGGTCCGGAGCCGTTGCGTCGCTTGCAGCCGCACATGGCGACCTTGCCGCGGCATGAGGTCGCCATGGCACTGCAGGCGGGTTTAGCGAAGCCGGTGATCGGTGACCTCGTCGTGTGGCGGGGGTACTACGACCCGGTGCGCGGTCTAAGCGGATGATCCCGACGACCGAGGCGGCTACGTCCTTTGACGGCAGGGCCGGCTCGGTTCCGAGTCGGTGGATGAGATGCCGAGACGTCTGTGAGCAGCGGCTTTTCCGGTTCCGGGGTGCAATGTCAGTGCCTCCACCTGCAGTGCGGAATCGCTAGGGGGCAGAGCGTGACCCGATGGCCCGTTGGTTCCGCATGCCCTCGTCGGGCCCGTCGCCTGACGGGAGGTAGTCCTCAGCTCAAGAGCCAGGGCCGTTGCGTGAGCCGATCTTGTCCGGGTTCGTCAGGTGAGGCCGAAGTCGGTCAGGGGGCGGCGGTAGCCGCGGGCGGCACGGCAGAGGGCGGCGTCGGGCGTTCGGCGCTTTGGTCCGTCCGGGCCGGCCTTCTGGGTGGCCAGTTGCCCACGGGTGGTGCGGGTGGGGTTACCAGGGCGGTGCTGTGGGGTCGGCTGCCCGGCTCGGACAGGGCCCGTGCAGGGGTCGGGCTGAGCCGCCGGAGGGGCCGTGTGTCAGTTCGTCGAGGGGTTGATGGTGAGGGTGGCCGTTGTTCGTCAGGTCGAGGTCGAAAATGCGGACGGCGGGTTCGTAGGCGTCGTTGTAGATGGCGGCGCGGGCGGTGGTGTTCGGGATGTGTTTGGTCAAGGTGGTGGGCCAGGGTGGCGGCATGACGACCTGGTTCGCCTCGTTCGCCGAGGTCACTTGGCCCGCGAACTGCCGCCCAGAGAACGAGACCACCGCCGTCTGCACGGGGGAGTCGTGCCGGACCCGAAGGCCGGAGGCCCCATTGCGGAGCTACGAAAAAGGTAACGGGGGCTTGCCATCGGTCGACGTACCGGTGGTCCTCGCCATCGTCGTCGCGTTGTTGATCTTGAGGGTTGAGTCGCGCTTCCGGGTTAGGTGGGTTCCCGTTCGCCTGCTAGCGCGTCGGAACCTGCTCCACCTGGGGATTTCCACGTTTCTGGGTGCATTGTCAGTGCCTGCACCTACAGTGCGGAGCCAGTAGAGGGCAGAGAGTGACTGGCTGCTCTCCTGGTTCCGCGCGCCTTCGCCGGGTTCGTCCACTGGACGGGCGCGGCGGGGGCGAGCTGTCAGGGATGGGGCGAGAGGCGATGACGATGACGGTGCCTGCTGTGCGGCGGGAGGCCCGCGGCAATGATGGCTGGGCTTTTCCGGATCTGGTGGTGGAGGTGTGGGGGGACGCGGCGTGTTTCACGCGGCCGGAGCTGAAGGCCGAGCGCGTCAGCTACCAGGTGATGACGCCGTCGGCGGCACGTGGCGTGCTGGAGGCGATCTTCTGGAAGCCACAGTTCCGTTACGTGGTGAGGAGGATCGAGGTTCTGCGGCCGGTCAGCTGGCTGCGGGTGCGCCGCAACGAGGTGAAGTCGATGATCAGTTCTCAGGACGTGAAGCGTCTGCAGGGCGACCGGCGCCACCGGTACGACGTGGAGAGCGACCGTGACCAGCGCAGCACGCTGGCGCTGAGGGACGTCCGGTACCGCATCCACGCGCAGATCGTGGTTGCTCCAGAAGCTCTGGCCGGGTCGGCGAAGTACCCGCCGGCGTCTGAGGAGAAGTACCGCGAGCAGCTGCGTCGCCGGGTCGAGCGCGGTGCGTGCTTCTCGCAGCCGTTTCTGGGCTGCAAGGAGTTTGCCGCTTCGTTCGGGAAGGCGGACCCCCAGGAGCCGCCGGTGCGATTCAGCGAAGAGCTCGGGGTGATGCTGCACTCCATCGAATACGGCGAGGACGGAGAGAGCTACCGGTGGTTTCGCGCATCGGTCGTGGACGGTGTGCTCGAGGTTCCGCGGGAGCCGTTGCCGGGCGACGCGGTGATGATGCCGTCGGCTCCCCGGCGCGCCACCGGGCCGGGGGCCTGACCTGTGCTGCTGCAGCGTCTGACCGAGTACGGGGACCGGATCGCCGACGATCTTCCTGCCGAGTTCTACCGGGAGAAGCAGGTCCACTGGGTGCTGGATATCGCGCCGGACGGCCTGAGCGCGAAACTGATCAGCAGAAAGGTGCCGGGGCGTCAGCGCGATCAGGTGCTGAGCATGGCGGTGCCGTATGTGCAGCGGTCCGGTACGAAGGTCCCTCCCTACCTTCTGGTGGACACCGCGGAGTTCGTACTTGGCGTGCCCAAGAGGGCGAAGAACGGCAGCGTCACGGAAGGGGACAGGGCCGAAGCTCTGCGGCGGAACGACGCCTACCGCGCTCTGGTGCTGCAGTGGGCGCGAGAGGTGATGGACGAGCCGGCCGCTCGGGCCGCTGAGGCGTTCTTCACCAGTGGGTGGCAGGCACTCAGTGTCCCGCAGGAGGTGGAGGCCAAGGACACGGTCGCCCTCATGGTGGGGACCTCCTGGCTGCACGACCTGGGCTCTGTGCAGCGGCTGTGGGCGCAGGAGGTGCGGTCCCGTAAGGGAGGTGCCACGGAGCGTACGGGGTTGTGCCTGGTGTGCGGGGAATGCCGGCCTCTGCTCGCGACGATTCCGGAGCCGGTGAAGAAGGGGGCTGTGCCGACGGCCGCCAGCAGCAACGAGGGCCAGCTCATCAGCATCAACGCCGCGGCCCAGGGGCGTCAGGGCCTTACCCAGCTGGTGAACACCCCGGTGTGCCACCAGTGCGGGGGCCGGGCGATGGCGGTGCTCAATCACCTGCTCGCATCGGACCGCCACCGTCGGCGATTCCGGGACGACGGGGTGCTGCTCTGGTGGACACGGCAGACTGCGCCCGACTCCGCACTGGCCATGTTCTTCGACGACCGGCCGGAAGCCGCCGACGTTCAGCACCTCATCGACTCGATGGACAAGCCCGCCGGGCCTGCCGCTGCGTTGCGGGTTGACGCGGACGCCTTCTACGGCCTGTCCCTCGGACTGAACAACGCCCGTCTCGTCGTCCGGGACTGGATCGACGTTCCTGTTCAGGAGGCGAAGAAGAACATCGCCGCCTGGTATTCCGACCACGGAGTCCGGGACGGATGGACCGGGCAGACCCGGTACGTCCCGCTGTGGCTCCTCGCCCTGTCCTGCGGCCGCTGGCAAGGCGAACGCTACGCACCCGACAGCGCCCCCCGGGGTCTGGAGGCCGAACTGCTCCACAGCGCCCTGCACGGTCTGCGTCCGCCCGACCGGGCACTTGCTCTTCTGCTTCAGCGTGTCCACGCCGACCGCCGGGTCGACGTGCCGCGCCTGGCGCTGCTGCGCCTGCTCCTCAACCGTTCCCCCGACCCTCAGGACCATCTAATGCCCCAGCTCGACAAGGACAGCACCGATCCCGCGTACGTCTGCGGCCGGATCTTCGCCGTGCTTGAGTCCGTGCAGGAAACAGCTCTTCCGGACATCAACACCACACTGCGCGACAAGTACTTCAGTACTGCAGTGTCCGCACCCAGCCTCACCCTGCGCCGCCTGTTCGCTGACTCCACGGCCCACTTCAAGAGGCTGAACCGTGACAAGCCCGGAGCCGGCCGTGCGCTGGAGAGCCGGCTTCTCGAGCTCTACAGCAAGGTCAGCGACGACCTTCCCGGTCACCTTTCCGACGTCCAGCAGGGCCGCTTCATCATCGGCTACGCCCACCAGCGCCACGAGGACCTGGCGCAGAAGCGGGCAGCCGCAGACCGCAAGAAGGCTGCCGTGCCCGCCCAGGCCGCGCCTACCCCGGACCCCGTTTCCGCCTGAACCGGCGGTACCCCCAAACTCACTGAACGCTGAACAAGGAGCTTCTCCCATGACCGCTGCCCACCTGGATCCCACCCAATAGGATCCGAAGAGCGCGGCTCCGTTGTGGCTGAGCTGGAGATTTATCCCGTAGGAGCCTTCGGTGCTTGGCTCGCATACTGGTCTGATGAGTTCGATCTCCGCACACCATCGGTTCCGGGACCCGCGCAGCACGAAGTACGACTTTCTCGCATCGGTCGTCGTGTGCTGTCCCGGCTGCGAGAAGGTCGCGCACGTCGTGGCAGGTCCGGAGTCGGCCGGGGTGCGCGATCCGGACCTCTTCGCACCAAGGCGTCTCGTCTGTCGGAATTGCGGGACGGCGAAGGAATGGAGCCGTGGGGGTGTGGCCTTGCACCGGGATCGGGACGAGCCGGCCACGGACCCATACTTCGGCGTCCGTCTGTGGCTGCAGACCGAGACCCGGCACGGGTGGGTATGGGCCTACAACCTGGAACACCTGGACCTGCTCAGGCGGTTCGTTCAGGCGCCGCTGCGTGAAGGGATCCCCTGGCACGACCACGGCCGGAAGATGACCGTGGTGGCCCGCCTGCCCGCATGGATGCAGCAGGCCAAGAACCGCGACAAGGTGCTGCGGGCCATCGCCCGCATCCACGCCTCACTGCGCCACGCCTGATCCGGCTTCCTCAGAGAACACCGCGTCCCGCGCACGCATCACCGCCCTCGAAGAAGACCTGATTGCTGCCCGGACCAGCCTGCGCCGGATGATCCGCACCGAGAACACGGCTCGCTGAACGTCACCCGCGGCGGTTATGCCCATTCGATGCCGAGCTCCCGGAGGGCGTTGAGCTGTTCCTGGGTGAGTTTGTCGCGGCGGGTTTTCGTGTTGGAGATCCATACGCCGAGCTTGACGACCACTTGCTCAGTCTCGCCGTCGATCGAGATCTCCTCGGCGTGACCCCTCGGCACAGGCCGTTGGCCTTCCCGTTCGATCCACTGTGTGAGGGCTGTGAGGCCGCGTTGGAAGGCTTGCTGTGCCTTGCTCGGGCCCTTCTTCGTCGCACGCGCGCCGACCGGGGCGGGAGGCGGGGCCTGGGCAGGTTCCACGCCCAGCTTCGACAGCCGTTCCTGCTGATCGGTCGACAGCTGCGCCCACGTGCCTGGGTTCTTCTGCCGCTTGAGCCATCGTCCGATGTCGTCGCCGTCGAAGGTGACGCCGGGGACGATGTGGGGCAGGTGTCCGTCGGCGTCGACCAGGTCCGCGAGTACGCGGTGGTGGCGTTGCCAGTCGAGTGGCCAGGGGCAGTTCCAGTCCGGGTCGATCTCCGCCAGCTGCTCCGCGCGCGCAGTGGCCCGCTCCGCATCCTTCCCGAGCCCGCCCTTGCGGCGGAGGTTGGCGAGGAGCTGTCCGACAGCTAGCTGCTCCCCGTCTGCCGCGCCTTCGCCCCAGAGGGCGTCTTGTCGGGGTGCGAGGTGCCCGTGTGCCTGGTGGTAGGAGCGGAGTGCGGCGAGCTTTTTCTCCCATGCTTCGTCGCCGGGTTCCCACACCATCCCGGCGTCGTCGAGGAGGTCTTTGCGGTGAGGATCGAGCTCTCCGGCCCGCAATGATTTCCGCTGCTGGTGCACCCATCGCCCCAGCGGAAACGCCTTCGTCGTGCCGGCCTTGGTCTCGACGTCATAAGGCACGGCATACAGGCCGGTGATCCCGTTCTCGGCACGCCACCGGACCAAGGCCTGGTAGCCCTCCAGCCAGACGAAGGACTGGGGGCGGATGACGCGGCAGCGGGTGAGGGCGGCGATGTCGGCGGCGTCGCGGGGGGAGGCGAAGTTGACCACGATGGAGGTGACCCGGTCGACCTCCTGCTGCGCCTCGCCGGCCTCCGCGGGCATGTCCCCGTCCTCCGGACCGGCCGCGGTGGCGGGGGAGGGGTGGACGTGGATGCGCCGCCGTACAGCGCTGCCGCGAGTGAGGGCGTTGGAGGCGAGCTGGTCGACCATGCGTTCGGAGTGCGAGCGCAGGGCCTGGAGGATGTCGACCAGGGGCTGGTAGCTGGCCGAGGCGACCATGTCTTTCGGGTCCTCCCCGGGCTGGAGGAAGACGGGGATGATGATCCGCGCAGTCTTCACACTGCGGTCGGGATTCGGGCGCAGGGCGCGTCCGATGTTCTGGACGATGTCGACCTGGGAGCTGCGTGAGCCGACGATGCACACGGCCTCGACCCCGCGCAGTCCGGTGATGTCGACCCCGACTCCGAGGGCGCGTACCGAGGAGAGGAACGCCCGGTGCACCCGCCGGCTGTCGGCGTCGATGCCGTTGGCGAACTGGTGGATTACTTCACGCCGGTGCGCGATGGGATGGTCCCCGCACAGCCAGTCCGCCCACACCCGCTCCGGCGGCACGTGACGGCCTTCCTCGAGCTCGTACAGCTCTGCGTCGATCGACGACGCGGGTAGCTCCGCGGCCTCGGCCAGCGCCGCCGCGGAGGCCTCAGAGGCGTACAGCTCGGCGGCGGTCGCCGGCATCTGCTCGGCGAACGCTGCGGCTTCCTCGACCCGCTGGTGGAACACCATGGTGGTGTGCAGATTCCGCTGCGTCGCATGCTCCAGCAGCGCCGCCTGCAACAAAGCCATACGCCGGCCGCGCAGCGCCTCCTCCGACAGCCCTAGAATCGGGTCGGGGTCGCGGATTTCCAGCACGTCGATTTCGAACCCCGCGAGGATCGAGCGTTCCACCGCCTCCGCCAGACCGAGATCGAAAATCCGGGTGCCGTAGGTGCGGGAGTCGTCCTCCATCGACGCGATCACCACCTCCCGCCCGTCCCGCCCGCGCTGCGGCCGGGGCGCGGCGAGGATCCGCGGCGTAGCGGTCAGGTAGAGCCGGAAGCCGACAGGGATCCGGCTGTTGTCATGGATCGCCGCCCACGGCCGCCCCAAATCCCCGGCCGTCATGTGCCCCTCATCCAGAATGGCCAGGTCAAACGGAGCCATCCGCTGCCCGTACAACCGATCCCCGCCCGCCAGAGCCGACTCCAACGGCCCAGGAACAGTCCCACGACCAGAGACATCGACCGGGTCCTCACGGTCCACGAGAGAGGCGTACGTAGCGAACACGACCACCGGCCCGGTCCCGGCCCACAGGGCGAGCTGGATCGGATTGGTCGTGGTGCGCACCCCGAGCTGCTCCAGGACCTCGTCCCTGTCCACCGAGCAGACCGCGACCATCGGCGCACTGTGCCCGACCCGCCGCCAGGACTGGGCACTCTGCACGATCAGGTCCAGCGTGGGCACCATCACCAGAATCCGCCCGCCCGGGAAGTACTCCAGAGCGCACGCAGCGGTGGTGATCGTCTTACCGGACCCGGTCGCGGACACCCCCATGGCACGCGCCCCCTCCGGAGGCACAAAAGATCTTGCAGGAAATCCAACCCAGTCACGAAAGCGCAATTTCTGGTCGACCTGGTGTTCCTTGAGCGGAACCAAAAGCATTTCCAAGCCCTCCCCGATTCCTATTCCTGTGGTCCTTCGATGGCCGCGTGCGGAATGCAGGCCGCACCCGAGCCGTTCCAGATCCACGCACCCGCCCTGTGCCAGCCGGGCTTTCCGTCCTTGAAGGGCGGTCGGCCGTCCGGGTCGTAGCGCCCGACACCGAGCATGCAGAGGATCCAGTCCTCGTCGCTGTTCACCCTCCGCGCCGCACACAGACCGCCGACCACGCCCAGCACCTCCCACCCGGAGCCGCGCCATGATGCACGGATAGGCGCGCGGCAGCACGGACTCCCGGACGAACCCCACCGGCCGCCGCACCGTGGCCATCCCCGGCCCGCGATACCTCCAGGGCCTCGCTCACCGCCATCACGCCTTCGTCCCAGCCGTCCGCGAACAGCACACCCCGAGGAGCCGGCGCCATGCCGCCCAGCTCCACCACCTCGCCCTGCGCCCCCGCGACCGCCCCGGCCTCCAGGTCGTCCGCCTCGCTCGCGGGCACGCCCTGCGCCTCCAGGAGCGCGAACAGTCTCAACCGGGCGTTCACACCCGCCGTCTGGTACTGCGTCACCCGGCGCATCGAATCGCTGCTCAGCGCGGGATCTGGTCCGGTAGATTCGCGGTGACCGGCCATCTGGCCATCCTCTCGGAACTTGGGATATTCCCGAGCGACTGCCAGGTATCCCATATTTCCGCCAACGGTACATGCTGCATCTATCTGAGGCAGCCACTGCACTAGAACCCGACACGAACGAGGGACCCCCCACCCCTCGTAGCTAGCCCGGCCCGCGGCAGCGGGCCCAACGGTTCTGGAGGCGCAGCCGGAAGGACCGTTGGGCGAGGGAGCGCAGCGGACTCGCCCCAAGCAGGCGAAGCGAAGCGAAGGCCTGCTAAGCGCAGGCGAAGCCTGCGCCGGTCCGGGAGCGCAGCGGATGGACCGTCACCTCCGAAGCGCAGCACAGGAGGTGCGTGACCCGCGCAGCGGGTCACCAGCGCTTCCGCGGAGCGGAAGCGCAACCACCGCGCGCAGCGCGGTGGTTCGCTTGCACATCGCGCAGCGATGTGGTACCCGCTCCGCGGG
>NZ_CP013740.1:0-7234 GCF_000261345.2 Streptomyces globisporus C-1027
GGAGACGGCCCGGGCCCGTTGGGTCCGCTCCGTGGAGCGGGCAGGGGGCTACCGGCCCAACGACCGTGGACTCCGGATCGACGTCCCCCGGCCGCAGGACGCCCAACAGTTCAGCCGCTACCTGTTCAAGTCCCAGGACGGCAAGGCGCGGTTCGAGCGCTGGGCGCCGGGCGCGGAGCTGACCAGTGCCGACAAGGCCGGGCGTAAGGCGTCCCGGATGCCGTTCGAGGTGGCGGCAGGGGCGGCGGCCGGGCTCGCCGAGGACGTGCCGCTGTGGCACGAGTACGAGCACGGCGCCCATGGGATCCGGGCAATCTACTGGTCCAACGGCCTGCGGGCACTGCTCGGCAAGCTCGTGCAGCTCGACGAGCGGACCGACGAGGAGATTGCCTCCGAGGACGTTGGCGGCACTGGCGTCGCCCTGATCCCGGCAGAGACCTGGTACGGCGTGATCCTCCGGCACCGTGGCCGCTCGCTCGACCTGATTCGGGCCGCCGAGATCGGCGGCGTCGGCGCGGTCCAGTCGCTCATCACCGGATGGGGGCTGGAGTGGGGCCGGGACGTTCTCCCGGTCCCGGCGACCCCGACCGACTGACCCTGTTCTGGCCCGGCGGTTCATCACGGCCGCCGGGCCGGATCGGCCTGCACCGCATTTGTGCCGGCCGAACCGGATCCGCCTCGAGGAACCCTCTTCGTGCTCCTGGTCGTGCTCGTGCTCCTGGTGCTCGTCGTCGTCGCCCGATACGGCGTATCTCATGGCACGGCCGGTAGCGTCCGGCGGATGAGCGAGACGACGACGGCAGGGAGCCCGTGCGCCTGGTGCGGCGAGCCGGTCCGACAGTCCGGGATCGGGCGCAAGCGCGAGTACTGCGGGCGGACGCATCGGGAGCTGGCCTACCGGGCACGGCGGCAGCAGCGGGCGGTGGACGAGGCGGTTGCCCAGGCGCTCGCGGCCGCAGCGTCGGAATCGTCAGTTGTCGAAACGGGGCCCGCGAAACGGGGTCCCGATCCGTCAGTTGTCGAAACGTCTCCGGGGCAGGTCAGCCCCGTGATTCCGTCCGCGTGGCGGGCGGCCCCGGCGAAGCGGCGGCGGCGGCTGCTGCCGCCTCCGCCGGGTGTCGAGCGGGACGAGGGCCGGTAATCCCGCGACATTGTCAGCGGTGATCACTACGGTGCGTGTTGATCTACGTACGGGGGTGTGATCGTGAGCGAGCGAGACAGTCTCGCGCTGACCCTGGCTGTGGCACTGCTGATCGGTGGGGTGCTGATAGGCCGCGAATTGCTTGGGCTCTGGCCTGTGGTGGCGGTGACGTACGGCCCGCTGGTGGCGATCTACTGCGGGCCGGAGGTCGTGCGGAGACTCGTGATCCGGCGGGAGGTCTGGCGGTTCGGGCGGGAGCTCCGGCGGGCGGACCGGTGAAATCGGCCTGCACCGCATTTGTGCCGGCCGATTGGTCCGAGCGTGCGAGACGGCCTGAGCTACCGCCCTTCACACGAGGGGGGCTGAGCGGGGGGTCCCTCCGGTCGGGCGGCGGGCTCTGCCCTAGCGCGCGTCGTGCGGGGGTGTCCTGGCTCGCCGTAGGCGACCGCGCTTGCGCGGCTTGGCCTGGACGCCCCCGTGCGGCGTGTGCTTGCCTCTGGCGCCGTCCTGAGCGGAGGGACCCCCCGCGACCCCCCCGCACCACCCACGGTCCGCAGACCGCGACGGTGCCCCCGGCCCCTCTGGGAGCGGTGGCCCCCCGGAGGGCCGCCGGAGGCTCTGTGACGGCCGCCGAGGACTCGGGCGGGTGTCGGCCCGCCGGATCGCCGGACGGGGCCGCAGGCAGCCGTCTACGGCCGCCGCGTGATCTTGACCTAGAGCCGGTTTCGGCGGCCGGATTTTCGGGCTTCCTCGCGCGCGCACGCGTAGGGCCCCCCTCCTGCAGAGTGGTGCAACTTGGAAACCCGCAGGTCAGACCCGGTTGCGGGGGTGCAACCGCGCAACCCTCGCAACCGGTGGGAGTAACCGGACCTATCGGACACGCGGACCCTCCCCCGCGCGGATGGCATTGCGTGCAGGATGATGGCTGTGTCATCATCAATCCAGCGATGGCCCAGCCATCGCAGCGAAGGGAATGTAATCGCATGTCTGAGCATGAGGGGGAGACGTTGGAAGCGACGTTGAACGAGACGATCAAGCTCCTGATGACCAGGACGGGCCGCCGTCAGGTGGACGTGGCGGAGGTCGTGGGGATCACTCGCGGCTCGCTGTCTCAGCGGCTGCTCGGCAACTCCGGCTGGCGTGTGAACGATCTGCCGCCGGTCGCCGACTACTTCGGCCTGACGGTCGGCGAACTGCTCTCGGGCTATGCCGCGATCGCCACGGCGAAGAGGCTTCCGCCCAAGGCTGACGCGGACGGACAGTCCCGGCTCTAGACGCACAACGGCGCCGGACCGCGTGAACGGCCCGACGCCTCGCACATCTCGGTAACCCAACTCTCACGAAGGAACCCGTGATGCACGAGACCAATCCTGCACTGTCTGCCGTGGTGATCGACACCACGCCTGCCAAGGTCAAGCGGCTGTCCGGCCTCCGGTCGGCAACGACCAACACGCTGGACGCTCTGTCGCCCGCGTGCTCGCCGCTCGCGGCTCGCTGGGACGCGGAGGCTGATCGGCGTCACGCGCTGCGGACGCCGGAGAACCTGAAGAAGCTGATGGACGCTCAGCGTGCCCACACGTCCGCTCGCTCGACGGCGGCCACGGCCAAGGCTCAGCGGACGGCGGCGCGGGCCGCGTCCAAGAACCCGTTGAGCACGGCGCGTCGGTCGGCGGCCACGGCGGACAAGGCGGCCCGCAAGCACCGCACGTCGGCGCGGGCGGCGCTGAAGACGGCGCAGACCAACTACCCCTCGACGCTCGCGTCGGTCGCGGTTCGTGCGCACGCCCTGCACGTGATCCCGGCCGGGTTCGCGAGCTGGGCGATGTCGACGCCGGCCGATTGGGCGACGTGGCCCGCGTCGCTCTCGATCGCGGTCGTGGCCGCGAACGCTGGCGCACTCTGGCTCGGCCGCCGTGCCGTCTCGGTTCAGGTCGAGGACGACGGACTGTCCGGCGAGGAGCGCGCCCTTATGGAGCGGCTCGACCCGACGTACTGGGTCCAGCACGCGGAGGAGCGGCTTCTCTCCGGCACGGTGACGACGCCGCCGCAGATGACCCCGGCCGGGATCGTGTGCGGGGTCCGGCTCGACGGCAAGTGGTCGGTGTCGGAGTTCAAGGCCAAGGCCGAGTCGGTCCGCGCGCTGCTCGGCATGAAGACCGAGACGCGTATGGAGATCGGCAAGGGATCCCAGGGCGACTGGGCGCGGATTGTGGTCCGCACCCGGTCGGCGTCGGACGGCATGTCGATGGTCTGGACGCCGGAGCACACCGGGCTCGGTGTGGACGAGGTCACCGGCGACGTCGTCGACATCCCGCTGAAGCCTGGCGTGCACGTTCTGCTCGCGGGGATCACGGGCATGGGCAAGTCTGTGTCGTGGCGCGGGCATTTCCTCAAGGCGATGGCCGACCCGGAGTGGACGGCCGTGGTCCTGGACCCGAAGCGCCAAGAGGCGATCGGCGTGCAGCACGCGGTGCGCGCGGTCGGCCAGGAGCCGAACCGCGAGCAGCGGATGGCCGACATCTACGGCCTGATCCAGGAACTCACCAAGGAGATGCACCGCCGTCAGGGCGTCGCCACCGGGGCGGACTGGAAGCCTGACGGGCGGCCCGAAAACCGGTTCCTCCTTGTGATCGTGGACGAGGGCGCCGCGATCATTCGCATGGCCAAGGACAAGCGGTACGCGGACGTTCTGGACCTCCTGGACGAACTCTGGGGCGAGGCGCGGGCGGCCGGGTTCCAGTTCATCTGGGCGACGCAGAACCCCACGAAGCAGGGCGGCATTCCGGCGCTCGTCAAGGACAACATGTCGGTCCGGATCAGCCTCACGACCGGCGCGGGCGAGCACGAGCGGGCCGTTTTCGGTGAGAACGCGCAGGCGACCGGATGGGCACCGTCCACGCTGGAGGGCATCCCAGGGCGAGCGCTCATCCAGTACGGAAAGCGGCGGCCGGACCCGGTCCGCATGTGGAACGTGACCAACGACGTGATGGCCGCACTGCCCAAGGCCGACCCATGGCAGAGCCCGGCTGTTGTGCCGGCCGATTCGCCGGAGGCGGAGCGGCCTGCACTGCGACTGGTGAAGGACCGCCCCGCGGAATCGGTCCCGGCCGCTCGCCCGGCCACGGCCGAGGCCCCGGCCGCCCCGGCGACCAACCGGGATCACGTTCTTGCCGCGATCCGCGACGGAGCCCGGACCAACCGAGACGTCGTCGACCGCACGGGGCTCAACAAGGGCTCGGTGTCCAAGGCCGTGAAGGCGCTGATCGAGACCGGCGCCGTGGTCAAGGACGAGACGGCCGGACTCATCCTCGGCGGCGCCGAGGAGGTCTCGGCATGAGCCTCACTCAGGACGGCGTCGACCGCGCTCTGATCACCGGTCTGTTCGTGTTCAGCGCGTCGGTTGGCGTGCTCTCCGTGGTCGGTCTGCTGCTGCTCCTCGCGCAGCTGGTTGCCGACACCGCCGCCGCCATCGCGGCCGCCGGTCCCGCCGGGATCGGGCTCACCATCGCGCTCCGGAAGGGCGGCAAGTGATGACGAAGGTTCAGCAGCTCAAGACGTCCGGCCCGGCCATCGCGATGACGGCGGTGTCCATGGTCCTGACCGTGGTCGTGGTCGTGATGTGGCTCAGCGACTCGATGCACTGGGGCGTCGCCCTGGTCGTCGGGCTCGGTCTCGACGGCGGATGGCTGGCGACTCTGGCGTACGAGCGGCGGCTGGCCGCCCAGGGCGACCACTCGACCGCGATCACTGCGGTCGGGTGGGGGTTCGGCGCCGTGGCAACGGGTGTCCTGGTGGCCCATGCGCTCGGTGAGGAGTCTCCGGGCGCCTGGCTGGCCGTCTCCTGGCTTCCCATCGCCGCAAAGGCCCTGTGGCTCGTCCATGGCCTCTGGGAGCGCACAGCGCTCACCCCGGACGCTCTCGCGGAGATCCAGGACATCCAGCAGGGCGCCCGCGACGAGGCGGCCGTGGCCCGTGCCCGACTCCGGGCCGAGGCAGGCACGGAGGAAACGCGGCTCGACGCCGTGACGGCCGCCGGGGCACGCGTCGCACGGGTTCAGTCGGAGGCGGCCCGCAGGCTCGCCGGAGCGTGGTCGGAGCTGGAGGCGACCCGTCAGGGCGACGGCACCGCACGGGCCCTGACCTGCGTGACAGAGCGCGTCACACCCGCGTCACAGCCCACGTGGGACCTGCCGGTCTGGGGGCCGGTCGAGCCGGTCCCCGCCATTGAGGCGCCCGCCCTGACCGACGATGACCTCGACCGGATCGTCTCGGATCTCCGGCACAGCGAGACCCCGCCCATGTCCTACCGCGACCTCGCCGCAGCGTTCCGGGCGGCCGGTCACTCCGCCGGGGAAACCCGCCTCCGGGCCGCCTGGCGCCGGGTCACCACGTCGACGGCGGCGGGGGCATGACCATGGCTCTCGCCTACCTGCTCTCGCTCCTGGTCGCGGTCGTCGTCCTCGCGGTGGCCCTCCGCCGCCGCCCCGTCCCGACCCCTCCGCCGAATGTGCCGGCCGAATCGGTCGGGGCCCCGATCCCGCCCGAAGCCGCCGCCGATGTCCGGCTGATCCTGGTGACAGCCGCCCAGCTTGCCGCCCGACTCGCACCCGCCGCCTGACTGAGGAGAGACTCCATGCCCATCACCGACACCGACCGCCGACGCTGGCAGTACGCCGCGATCAACGTGCTCTCCACGATCACGGAGGCTGACCTCTCCCCGATCACCTGGCGAGTGGCCACCACCGCCCAGCTCCAGGGCGAGCCGCCGAGCGGGACCCGCCCGGAGCGACTGGCCGCGCTCACCGCGTGGGCCGATCACCTCGGCATCGAGCTGACGGCCCGACCCGACAGTGACGGCGAAGTGACCTACCACGGCCGCACCGAGCGGACCGCGAAGAACGGCAAGAGCGTTACGGTCTCGCTCTACCTGCGGAGCTGGCCCGACGAGAGCTGACCAGCAACGAGCCGAGCCCCGCCCGGAGATCCGGGCGGGGCTTTCGGCTGTCTGGACACACCAACATCGCGATGGCATTGCAGGCAACGCGATGGCTATGTAATCTTAGCTCTCTCCTGATCACATCCGCCACACGGCGCGTCAGGAGGACCGGGGGCAACGAATGCCCCAACGGCTGCAAGGATCTGAACGGGCCTCATGGGGCCCAGGAAATGGCACGACCCCGGCTGTAGGAGGCCGGGGCCGCCGCCCCCGAATCGGCGTCGCATGCCGAGTGAGGACGTTTGCTCTGTGACGAGCGTACGAGAGATCAGCGCTACCCCGGTACCTCGCCCCGCCGGACCCCGCTGTCACTGCGGGACCCCCATCGCCCGGACGCCGGGCAAGCGGCCGCGTGTGTACTGCTCGGACGCCTGCCGGAAGGCGGCAAAGCGAGCCATCGAGCGGGGCACTGCACTGCCCACCACGACCGCTGAGGCACGACCGGCCGCAGCAAATCCGGACAGGCGCCTAGGTACTACCGGAGAAAGTGCAACCCGTGCAGGTCAGAGCGCTGCGGACGTGTCCGGAAATGCAAAAGCGGACAGGCCCGGGATGCGGACCCGCGATGCCAGGTGGACCCTCCGGGAAGGCCTCCAGCGGGTCACCGAGGACAAGGGGCTGAAGGGCTGCGGCCGGTCCGCCATCGCGGGCGGCGTCGGCGTCGTCCTGAACGGCAAGACGGCCCACCTGTCCGGCGTTGCCACGTGCGGAAAGATCCACCTCTGCCCGGTCTGCTCAGCCAAGATCCGGGCCGCCCGGTCCGAGGAGATCGACACGGTCACGGGCGCCTGGCAGGCAGCAGAGCATGGGCTGGCGATGATGACGCTCACCCTCCGGCACTACCGGCGGATGCCGCTCGGCACCATCCGGCGGGCCGAGAGGGGCGGCCTGATCGGCGTTCAGCACGACGCCTGGATCCTCGCGTTCGGAAGCCGCGCCGGGAAGATGTGGCAGCGGCTCCAGGAGGATCACGGGGTCGTCGGGTACGTCCGCGTGTGGGAGTGCACCGTCGGCGCCGATCACGGCTGGCACCCGCACTTTCACGTCCTGCTTTTCACGTCGGAGCCGTGGACGCGAGACCATGCCGACTCGTTCGA